>NZ_JBHWGV010000003.1:55600-118177 GCF_042732955.1 Kitasatospora sp. NPDC059747
CGACGGCCGTTGTACGGGCCGTCGCGCCGCGAGGGGAGAACACCGTGACACCGCCGGCCGCAGCCGCCGCCGCCATCCGTACCGACGAGCCGACCACCGACCCCGCCGCGGCCACCGCCGCGGCCGCCGATAGCCAGGCACCCGCCCCCACGGGGCTGCCGGGCAACGGCGACGACGACCCCGACGAACGCACCGCGGCGGACGACCCCGCCGCTCCTGGCCGCAGCCACGCGGCCGCATCCCCGACCGGTGCCACCTTCACGCGGCCCCGGGGGATGTTCTCCTCACTGCGCGTTCGCAACTACCGCTACTACTTCGCCGGCCAGGTGGTGTCCAACACCGGTACCTGGATGCAGCGGATCGCCCAGGACTGGCTGGTGCTCAGCCTCACCGGCAGCCCGCTCGCCGTCGGCATCACCACCGCGATGCAGTTCCTGCCGATGCTGCTGCTGGGCCTGTTCGGCGGCGTCCTCGCCGACCGGATGCCCAAGCGCCGGCTGCTGATCTACACCCAGGGCGCGATGGGCCTGCTCGCCGCGGGCCTCGCCGTGATGACCGTCGGCGGCATCGTGACGCCGTACTACGTGTACGCGTTCGCCCTGCTCCTCGGCCTGGTCACCGTGGTGGACAACCCCACCCGGCAGGCCTTCGTGTCCGAGATGGTCGGCCCGAAGGACCTCGCCAACGCGGTCAGCCTCAACGCCGCCAACTTCCAGACCGCGCGCCTGGTCGGCCCCGCCGTCGCGGGCCTGCTGATCGCCGCGGTCGGCAGCGGCTGGGCGTTCGCCGTCAACGCGCTGTCCTTCGCCGCCGTGATCGGCGGACTGCTCGCGATGCGGGAGAGCGAGCTGCGCCCGACCGAGCCGATCGCCCGCGAGAAGGGGCAGCTGCGCGAGGGACTGCGGTACGTGAAGGAGCGGCCCGAGCTGCTCTGGCCGATGGTGCTCGCCGGGTTCATCGGCACCTTCGGCTTCAACTTCCCGACGCTGCTGGCCGGTTTCGCGCACGACACCTTCAAGGTGGGCGCCGGGCAGTACGGCCTGCTGAACACCGCGATGGCGGTCGGCTCGCTGGCCGGAGCGCTGCTCGCGGCCCGCCGGGGCGCGCCGCGCCTGCGCCGGCTGGTGGCGGCGGCGCTGGGCTTCGGCGCGCTGGAGGTCGTGGCCGCGTTCGCGCCCGACTACTGGACCTTCGCGGCGCTGCTGACGCTGATCGGGGTGTTCGGGCTGAGCTTCAACACCTCGGTCAACTCGATGCTGCAGCTGGCCACCGACCCCGAGATGCGGGGCCGGGTGATGGGCCTGCTGGTGCTGGTCTTCACCGGCGGCACGCCGATCGGCGCGCCGATCGTGGGCTGGGTCACCGCCTCGTACGGGCCCCGGCTCGGGTTGCTGGCCTGCGGGCTGGTGTCCGCGCTGGCGGCCGGTGCGGTGGGCCTGGTGCTCGCCCGCAGCGCGGACCTGAAGGTGCGCTTCGACCTGCACCCGGGCCGCGGCGGCCGGGTGGTGGCCGTCGTGCCGCGGACCCGTGCCACGTCCAAGTCCCAGCTGGCTCCGGCCTGCTGACGAATCGTCAGGCCTCGGGTGCGGCGACGCCCCCGAGGCCTGAGGTGTACCCGGACGCTGTCCCTAGAGCCGGATCTCCAGGACCTGGCCGACCCACACGCCGTTCGGCTGCTCGACCTCGAAGGACTCGGTCTCGGTGAAGCCGAGGGCCCGGTACTGGCCGACGAGCTTGCGGTCGTTGCCGCCGTAGCAGTCCACCCGGAGCAGGCCGATGCCGCGCCGGCGGGCCTCGTCGAGCGCGTCGGCGATCAGCGCGGCGCCGATGCCCGAGCCCTTGCGCGTGCGGTCGGTCACCAGGTTGCGGACGTACAGCTCGCGCTCGTCCACCGCGGGGATGTACTGCCCCCGCTCCTCGGACAGGACGCACGCGCCGACGGTGCGGCCCTCGTCGTCCACGGCCAGGCGCATCAGGAACGGCTCGCGGCCGTACTTCTCGACGTGCTCCACCCGGGCCGGGAGGGTGGAGAAGGGCTGGTCGCCCCACTGGCCGGTGCGGCCCTGGCCGGCCAGCCAGGCCACGGCGCCGTCGAGCAGGGCGAGCAGGTCGGGCACGTCTTCGGGGCCCCCGTTGCGGATCTTCATGGAGAAAGTTCTAGTGCAGACGACGGCTCGGCGGAAGGGCGGAAGATAAGACCATGAGATTGTTTGTGGCGGTGCTCCCGCCGGTCGAGGCGTTGCAGGGGCTCTCCGACGCGGTGGCGCCGGTGCGCGGGCTGCCCGGGGCGGACCGGCTGCGCTGGACCACGGTCGACGGCTGGCACCTGACGCTGGCCTTCCTCGGGCAGGTGCCGGAGGACCGGTTGCCGGAGCTGGAGACGGCCCTGGCCGCCGTCGCCGAGGCCCACCCGGCGCACCGGCTGCGGCTCGCGGGTGCGGGCCGGTTCGGCGACCGGGTGCTCTGGGCGGGGGTCGAGGGGCAGGCCTGGGCGCTGCGCAGGCTCGCCGAGGCCGTGAACGAGGCCACCGCGGACGTCACCGGCGAGGTGGACGCGTTCGCCTTCCATCCGCACCTCACGCTCGCCCGGGCCGGTTCGTCGCGCGGGCACCGGAGGGCCGTCCAGCGGGTCGCGGCGGCCGAGCTGGAGGGACTGGCCGCCGCGCTGGCCGACTACCGGGGGCCGGAGTGGGAGGCCGCCGACCTGCGCCTGATGAAGAGCGACCTGGACGGCGGCTTCGCGCACTACGAGACCGTCCGCGCGTGGCCGTTGGCGCGCTGGGCGGTCGACTGATCACGGCCAGGCGCGCATCGCGACGGCCGCGACCTGCTCCAGCTCCGCCCGGCTCGCGCCGTCGCGGGCGCGCAGCGTCATGCCGTGGACGACGGTCGCGATGAACTGCGCCAGCGCGGCCGGGTCGGTGCCGGCCGGCTCCAGGCCGGCGGCGACGTCGGCGCGGATCCGGGACTCCAGGTCGCGCACGTTGGCCTCGCGCTGCTCGCGGACGGCCTGCACGACGTCGGGCGAGGTGCAGTTGACCGTCGAGCCGACCAGCAGGCAGCCCCAGGGGTGGGCCGGGTCGGTGAGCACGGCCGCGGCTTCGCGCAGCATCCGGTCGACGCCGGCCCTGGTGGTCGGCTCCTCCGCGAAGGCGCGCGTCGTGTGGATGCCGTACGTCTCCTGGTAGCGGGCCACGACCTCGGCGAAGAGCGTCCGCTTGTCGCCGAAGGCCGCGTACAGGCTCGGCGGGCGGATGCCCATGGCGGCGGTGAGGTCGGCGACCGAGGTGGCCTCGTAGCCGCGCTCCCAGAAGAGCCGCAGGGCCTGTTCGAGGGCGGCCTCGCGGTCGAAGGAGCGGGGGCGCCCGCGCGTCGTGCTGGTCATGGCCAGATTTTATATCGAGCGCTACAGAAGCCGTGCTACGGTTCCATTCATTAGCGATCACTACAGAAACAGATCGCTGCAGGAGTCGACCGGAGTGAGGGGGCGTGGCCATGGGCGCGCTGGCAGGGAAGACGGCACTGGTGACGGGTGGCAGCCGGGGCATCGGGCGGGGCATCGCCGAGCGGCTCGGCCGGGACGGCGCGCTGGTCGCCGTGCACTACGGCCGCAACGGGAAGGCCGCCGAGGAGGTCGTGCGGACGATCGAGGCGGCGGGCGGACGGGCCTTCGCGATCGGCGCCGAGCTGGGCGTGCCCGGCGACGCCGACGCGCTGTGGGCGGCCTTCGACCAGGGGCTGGCGGCGTACGGCGCCGAGCACGGGGCCGGCCACGGCGGGGGAGCCGAGGGGCTGGACGTCCTGGTCAACAATGCGGGCATGGGCCTGTTCGGGAGGGTCCACGAGCTGGCCGAGGCGGGCTACGACGAGGTGTTCGCGGTGAACGCCAAGGCGCCGTTCTTCGTCGTCCAGCGAGGCCTGGAGCGCCTGCGGGACGGCGGGCGGATCGTCAACGTCTCGTCCGCCGTGACCCGGGTGGCCTTCCCGTCGGCCATCGCCTACGCGATGACCAAGGGCGCGCTGGAGACCTTCACCCTGGCCCTGGCCGAGGAGCTCGGGCCGCGCGGGATCACCGTGAACGCGGTGCGGCCCGGCGTCGTCCCGACCGACGTCAACCCGTGGCTGGAGGACCCGGCGGCGCGGGAGCGGACGGCCGGGCAGTCGGTGCTCAAGCGGGTCGCCGAGGTGTCGGACATCGCCGACATCGTGGCCTTCCTGGCCTCCGCCGACTCCCGGTGGGTCACCGGCCAGAACATCGACGCCACCGGCGGGGCCGGACTCGGCGTCTAGCCGGGGGTGAGCCGGAGGTACGCTCGTTGACCGTGGATCCCAAGACTCGCATGCGCATCGTGACCGGCACCCTGGTGCTCCTGCTGGTCGTCGTCCTGGTCGGCTCGCTGGTCAACCGGTAGCGGTGGCACCCCGGCGGGCCTCCCGCCGGGGGCAGTCCGGCGGCACTCCGGCGGCACCCTTGCAACACTCCGGCAGCAGCCACGCGGCAATGACGAGAGGGGGGGCCCCCCCCGGGGGGGGGGCGCGGGCGGGGGGGGGGGGGGGGGGGGGTGGGCCGCGTCGACCGGGTGGAGTTGCTGGGGGGGGGGGGGCGGGCGGGGGGCCGGGCGGCGCCACCTTCGAAACCCCGCGCCCCCCCCGCGGGCCTATGGCCCCGCGGCCCCCCCCCGGGGGGGGGGCCCCCACTCGTCGTCGGTGTGCCGGGTGCTAGAGCGCCTCGACCACGTAGTCGATGCACTGCGTGAGCGCCTCGACGTCCGCCGGGTCGATCGCCGGGAACATCGCGATGCGCAGCTGGTTGCGGCCGAGCTTGCGGTACGGCTCGGTGTCCACGATGCCGTTGGCACGCAGTGCCTTGGCGACCGCGGCGGCGTCCACCGACTCGTCGAAGTCGATCGTGCCGACCACCTGCGAGCGCTCGGCCGGGTTGGCGACGAACGGGGTCGCGTAGGACGACTTCTCGGCCCAGCCGTACAGCCGGGACGAGGAATCAGCCGTACGGGCGACGGCCCAGTCGAGCCCGCCGTTGCCGTTCAGCCACTCCAGCTGGTCGGCCAGCAGGAACAGGGTGGAGAGCGACGGGGTGTTGTACGTCTGGTCCTTCGACGAGTTGTCGATGGCCGTCGGCAGCGAGAAGAACGGCGGGATGTAGCGGCCGGAGGCGGCGATCTCGGCGGCGCGCTCCAGGGCGGCCGGGGAGAAGGTGGCCAGCCACAGGCCGCCCTCGGAGGCGAAGGACTTCTGCGGGGCGAAGTAGTAGACGTCGGTCTCGGTGATGTCCACCGGCAGGCCGCCGGCGCCCGAGGTGGCGTCCACCAGTACCAGCGAGCCCTCGTCCGCGCCCGCCGGGCGCGCGATCGGCATCGCGACACCGGTCGAGGTCTCGTTGTGGGTGAGGCCGTAGACGTCCACGCCGGCCTCGGCGACCGGCAGCGGGTGGGTGCCCGGGGCGGTCTTGATCACGCTCGGCTCGCCCAGCCACGGCGCGGCCTTGACCGAGGAGGCGAACTTCGAGGAGAACTCGCCGAAGTCCAGGTGCTGGGACTTCTCCCGCACCAGGCCGAAGGCGGCGATGTCCCAGAAGGCGGTGGAGCCGCCGTTGCCGAGCACCACCTCGTAGCCCTCGGGCAGCGAGAACAGGCTGCTCACGCCCTCGCGCACGCGCTTGACCAGGTTCTTCACCGGGGCCTGGCGGTGGGAGGTGCCGAGCAGGGAGGTCTGGGTGGCGGCGAGGGCACTCAGGGCCTCGGGGCGCACCTTGGACGGTCCGCAGCCGAAACGGCCGTCTGCGGGCTTGATGTCAGCGGGGATCTGGATCTGAGCCACGCGCCGCAGCCTACCGGCCGGGGCACGGGCGGGGATACGGTCGTCCGCGTCCTGAGACTGTGATCTCGACTGCTCCCGGACAAGCCGAAGCGGGTCCGGCCGGGGCCGGACCCGCTGGTCAGGGACGGTGCGTCAGGGGGACGCCGGGGGCGTCCGCCTGACGTCAGTGGACGATGGCGTCCCAGCCCTCGATCTCCTCGGGGCGACGCGCGCCGGGGCCGATGTAGCGCGCGGAGGGGCGCACGAGCCGGCCCGTGCGCTTCTGCTCCAGGATGTGCGCCGACCAGCCGGCCGTGCGCGCGCACGTGAACATCGAGGTGAACATGTGCGCCGGGACCTCGGCGAAGTCCAGCATGATGGCGGCCCAGAACTCGACGTTGGTGGCGAGGACGCGGTCCGGGCGGCGGTTGTGCAGCTCCTCCAGCGCGGCCTTCTCCAGCGCCTCGGCGACCTCGAAGCGCGGCGCGCCGAGCTCCTTGGCGGTGCGGCGCAGCACGCGGGCGCGCGGGTCCTCGGCGCGGTAGACGCGGTGGCCGAAGCCCATCAGGCGCTCGCCCTTGTCCAGCGCGTTCTTGACCCACGTGACCGCGTCGCCGGTGCGCTCGATCTCCTCGATCATGCCGAGCACGCGGGAGGGCGCACCGCCGTGCAGCGGGCCGGACATCGCGCCGACCGCGCCGGACAGCGCGGCGGCGACGTCGGCGCCGGTGGAGGCGATGACGCGGGCGGTGAAGGTGGAGGCGTTCATGCCGTGCTCGGCGGCCGAGGTCCAGTACGCGTCGACGGCCTTGACGTGCTTCGGGTCCGGCTCGCCGCGCCAGCGGATCATGAACCGCTCGACGACCGTCTCGGCCTTGTCGATCTCGCTCTGCGGGACCATCGGCAGGCCCTGGCCGCGGGCCGACTGGGCGACGTAGGACAGGGCCATGACGGCGGCGCGGGCGAGGTCGTCGCGGGCCTGCTCGGCGGAGATGTCGAGCAGCGGCTTGAGGCCCCAGACCGGGGCGAGCATGGCGAGCGCGGACTGGACGTCGACCCGGATGTCGCCGGAGTGCACCGGGATCGGGAAGGGCTCGGCGGCCGGCAGGCCGGGGTTGAACTTGCCGTCCACCAGCAGGCCCCACACGTGGCCGAAGGAGACCTTGCCGACCAGGTCGTCGATGTCCACACCGCGGTATCGGAGGGCGCCGCCCTCGCGGTCGGGCTCCGCGATCTCGCTCTCGAACGCGACGACTCCCTCAAGCCCGGGTACGAAGTCGGACATGCGACGGCTCCTTCAGTTCTGCGATCGGCGCTCCGCCGTGGTGGGGCGGGCACGCCAGTGACCGAATGGTGGTTGGCACTCGGTGCCAGAGTGGCAGGCACGGGGTGCATTGCGCCATACACCACCGTGGTGATGTTTCCCGCGGGCCCGCTTGACTTTTCCGCCGAGGGTCGGTCGTGCCCGGGAAATCTCCGGAACCGAAAGCCGTGTTCCGGACAATTCACCGTACGACGGGCGGCCAAGCGGTGGCGAGTCACCTTATCTCCCACCGGGGTTTGTCTCGAGGTAGCGGTGCCGGTTGCTTGTCGTACGGGATGATGTTGGCGTGCAGACCCCGGAACGCGCCCAGTCGACGCCCCTGAGCCCCGCCACCCGGAACCTGGCCGACGAGGCCCGGCCCGGTCCGGACCTCACGGTGATGCGCAAGCACTACACCCACGAGGGCCTGGTCGAGGAGCAGCTCGCGCCCGACCCGCTCGGCCAGTTCACCCGCTGGTTCCACGAGGCGGACGACGCCGGCGTGATCGAGCCCAACGCCATGGTGCTCTCCACCGCCGACGCCCAGGGGCGGCCCAACTCGCGCACCGTCCTGCTCAAGGGCTACGACGCGCGCGGCTTCGTTTTCTATACCAACTACGGCTCCACCAAGGGCTCGGAGCTCTCGGCGAACCCGCACGCGGCCCTGCTCTTCCCGTGGATCGCGCTGGCCCGCCAGGTCATCGTCCAGGGCCGGGTCGAGAAGGTCGGCCGGGACGAGACCGCCGCCTACTTCCGCACCCGCCCGCACGGCTCCCAGCTCGGCGCCTGGGCCAGCGAGCAGTCCAGTCCGGTCGCCGGCCGCGAGGTCCTCGAACGGCGCTACGCCGAACTGGAACGCCGCTACCCCGAGGGCGAGGGCGTGCCCGTCCCGCCGTTCTGGGGCGGCTACCGGGTGGTCCCGGAGAGCGTCGAGTTCTGGCAGGGCCGCGAGAACCGCCTCCACGACCGCCTCCGCTACCTCGCCGACCCCGCTGCCCCCACCGGCTGGCGCGTCGAACGCCTCTGCCCCTGACGGCGGGGCGGGGGCGCGGCGGGCGCGGCGGCACAGTTGACCTGACGGTCCGTCATGATCAAGGTGCGGCGTAGTAGCATTCTGCCCGCGCGGACCTGGGTCGGATCCCACCGGGGCACCAGCCCGCCGTGCCGACACGATCGAGTGAGGGACTGATGGGCGTCACCGGTGCGGAAACCGCCGCTGGACTCGGCTCTGACCTGGTCGACGTCGCCGCCCTGCCGCTCGACGAACTCGACGCGCTGCCCGACACCGTCCTCGGCGACCTGCTGCGCCGGGTGGTCGCGGACGCGCTGACCCCCGGCGCGGAACCGCTCGCGGCGTTCCAGTCGGCGCTCGGCCGGTAGCGAGGGCGGTAGCGGGGCCGGCCGGGGCGTGCGCCCCACCACCGGTTAAACCCCCCGGAGCCTCCGAGTTCGCCAACTTCCCCGCGCGGCCGGTGGAGTTCACGACATGCTGGGTATGAAACCAGCGCCGTCGCGACACCGTCGGGCCTCGGGGGACAGAGTGCTGCAGCCTTACTTCTTCTTCAGCTACGCCCGTGTGGACTTCGAGGCGGAGGACGCCTTCGTCGACCAGTTCTTCAACGACCTGAGAGACGAGCTCGGGCGCATCGAACCCGCCGCGCGGGCCGAGGAGCTGGCGTACCGCGACACCGAGCAGCTGCGCGTCGGCGACGACTGGGCCGAGCAGCTCGCCACCATGCTGGGCCGCAGCCGCACGATGGTCGCGCTCTACTCGCCCGCCTACTTCGCCAGCCTCTACTGCGGCAAGGAGTGGACCGCCTTCCGCGGCCGCGTCCGGCGCCACCACGAGGACACCGGCGAGCTCATCCCGGCGCTGGTCCCGGTGCTCTGGGAACCGGTCGTCCCGGGCGAGTTGGCCGCCGAGGTCACCAAGATCCAGTGGGCCCAGCCGGACATGGGCGAGGCCTACGCGCGGTACGGCCTGCGCGCGCTGCTGCGCACCGGGCCGCAGGGCGACGCCTACCGGCAGGTCGTCAAGGTCGTCGCCGAGCGCGTCCGCGACGCGGCCGCGCGCCGCCTCACCGAGCTCGCCGACTTCGACCTCAACGCGGTGCGCGGCTACTTCCCCGGCCCGCAGCCGGTGGAGCCCACGGCCGCCGCGGGCATGGTCCGGCTGTTCATCGCGGCCGGCCGGGCCTCGGAGGCCGCCGCCGAGGGCGGTTCCCACGCCGGCGGCTGGTACGGGGCCAAGCCCTGGCACTGGGCGCCGTACCACCCGCCCACGACGCCGTCCCTCGCGGTGCGCGCCCAGCGGGTGATCACCGCCGCCGGACACACCACCACCCTGGAGGAGGTCGGCACGGGCCTCGGCGAGAAGCTCGACCAGGCCCGCGAGGACAGCCAGGTCAGCGTCCTGCTGGTGGACCCCTGGGTGGCCGGGCACGACCGCTACCGCACCGCACTGCGCGAGTACGACGACCAGAACCACCCCGTCACCGGCGTGATGGTCCCGATGGGCAGCGCCGACCCGGAGGGGGAGCGCGACGCGCTCTGGGCCGGCGTGCGCGGCGTGTTCCGCCGCAACTGGCTGCGCCGGAGCGACCCGGAGCACCTCTTCCGCGTCAAGGTGAACCGGGAGAACTTCGACTCCGACCTCACCATCATGGTGACGGTCGCTCAGAACAAGCTCATGGACGACAACCTGGACTGGGGGGACGATGACGGTGGCGCATTCGGCTTCGGACCCGGCGGCACCGGCGAACGGGCGATCCCCGGGCTGGCCATCCCGTTCGGTCCGCAGCCGGCCCCGGAGACCCCGCCACGGGAACCGGGGCGGTGGCCCAACCCGCCCGACGTGCCGAACCCGCGCGACCACCACGACGACGCAGCGCCCCTGAGGGGAGACCAGGACGATGATCACTGAGCCCGGAACAGAGCCGGCCCGCGGCGGACCGGGATCGGTCGTCACGTTCTACTCCTTCAAGGGCGGCACCGGCCGCACCATGGCCCTCGCCAACGTCGGCTGGATCCTCGCCAGCCGCGGCCTGCGCGTCCTCGTCGTCGACTGGGACCTGGAGGCGCCCGGCCTCCACCGCTACTACCACCCGCTGCTGGTCGACCCCGAACTCCACTCCACCGAGGGCCTGATCGACCTGCTGCGCTCCTACGTCAAACAGGCGCTGCCCTCCGCCGTCGGACCGACCGGCCTGCCCCCGGCCGCCTGGCTCGACGAACCGGGCCGGCTGGACGCCTACGTCTGCGGCCTCGCCCTCGACCTGCCGGCCGGCGGACGGCTCGACTTCCTCCCGGCCGGCCGGCAGAACGCCGCCTACGCCGCCGCCGTCACCAGCTTCAACTGGCGCAGCTTCTACCACGGGCGGGACATCCGCGGCGGCGAGTTCCTGCGCGAGCTGCGCGAACGCTGGTCCCGTACGTACGACTACGTGCTCATCGACAGCCGCACCGGCGTCAGCGACACCTCCGGCATCTGCACCGTCCTGATGCCCGACTCCGTCGTCGACTGCTTCACCTTCAGCGCCCAGAACATCCGCGGCGGCGTCGACGCCGCCCGGGCCATCGCCGAGGCCGAGGAACGGGCCATCCGCGTCCTGCCGGTGCCGATGCGGGTCGAGGACGCCGAGCAGGAGCGCCTCGAAGCCGGCCGCGACTTCGCCCGCGAGGCCTTCGCGCCCTACCTGGGCCGCTGGCTGCCCGCCGAACGCCGGGCCGGCTACTGGGCCGACGTCGAGGTCCCGTACAAGCCGTTCTACGCCTACGAGGAGGTGCCCGCCACCGTCGCCGACCGGCCGCAGGAGGCCCGCAGCCTGCTCAACGCCTTCGAACGGCTGGCCGGCTGGATCACCGACGGCAGGGTCCGCACCCTGCGCCCGCTCGGCTCCGAGACCCGCCGCCGCCTCTACGGCGCCTACCTGCGCTCCGCCCGCGCCGTGCCCCGGCAGGTCTTCGTCAGCTACGCGCCCGAGGACCGGATGTGGGCCGAGTGGGCGGCCGGCACCCTCACCCGCTTCGGCTACCAGTCCTCCCTGCACAACGCCGCCGAGCCGTACACCGGCGGCCGCCCGCCCGAGGTCGCCGGGCCGCTCGACGGCCAGGGCCGGCTGCTCGCGCTGCTCTCGCCCGAGTACACCGCGCTGCCCCGCGCCGCCGAGGTCTGGCAACTGCTCCAGGGCCGCGAACTCGCCTCCGGCTCCCCGGCCCTCGTCGCCCTGCGGCTGCAGGACTCCGACGAGCCGGTGCCCCGCCCGTTCATCGGCCAGGCCGCGCCCGACCTCGTCCGCTCCTCCGCCGTCGCCGCCGAGTCCCAGCTCTACGGCGAGCTCGGCCCGCCGCCCGGCAGCGCCCGCCAGTCCGACTCCGACAGCGGCGAGTTCCTCGCCCCCGCGCGCTTCCCAGGCACCGCCCCGCAGGTCCAGGAGGCGCCCTCGCGCAACGCCTCCTTCATCGGCCGCGGCAAGCTCCTCGAACTGCTCCGCAACCGCTTCACCGGCGGCCCCGGCGCCGTGCTCAGCCAGGTCCTGTACGGCTTCGGCGGCGCCGGGAAGTCACAGATCGCCGCCGAGTACGCCCACCGCTTCAAGGCCGCCTACGACGTCGTCTGGTGGGTGCCCGCGGAGGAACCCGCCAACATCCCGCAGAAGCTCGCCGAACTCGCCCCGCGGCTCGGCGTGCCCACCAGCGACGACGTCGCGCACACCGCCGCCGCCGTCCTCGACGCGCTGCGCCGCGGCCAGCCCTACCGCCGCTGGCTGCTCGTCTTCGACAACGCCGGCACCCCCGAGGAACTCGCCCCCTGGCAGCCGGTCGGCTCCTCCGGCGGGCACGTCCTGATCACCTCCCGCAACCAGGGCTGGGCCCGGCACGCCGGCCTCGTCGAGGTCGACGTCTTCCTCCGCGAGGAGAGCATCCGGCTGCTGCGCCGCTTCAACAGCGGCCTCTCCCTGGAGGACGCCGACCAGGTCGCCCACCGCCTCGGCGACCTGCCGCTCGCCGTCGGCCAGGCCGCCGTCTGGCTGCAGGAGACGTCCATGCCGATCGCCACCTACCTCGAACTGCTCGACGAAGAGCTCACCGAGATGCTGGAGCGCACCGCCCTGCGCACCGCCGACTACCCGCACTCCGCCGCGGCCACCTGGCGCATCTCGGTCGAGGAACTGCGCCGGATGAACGCCCCGGCCGCCCAGATCCTGGAGATCTGCGCCTTCTTCGGCCCCGACGCCATCCCGATGCGGCTGCTCTACAGCCGCGCGGTCACCCGCGCCCTGCGGCTGCCCCCGCGCGCGCCCCGCGACAAGCTCGCGATCGGCGAATTCCTGCGCGCCATCAACCGGTTCGGGCTCGCCCGCACCGACCAGGGCAGCGAGACCATCACCGTGCACCGGCTCGTCCAGGCCGTGCTCCGGGACCAGGTCGAGGAGGAACGGCGGGCCGAACTGCGCGGCGTCGTCCACGCGGCGCTCGCCACCGCCAACCCCGGCGACCCCGACGTCCCCGCCAACTGGGCCGAGTACGCCGAACTCCTGCCGCACCTGTGGCCCTCCGGCGCCGTCGACAGCGCCGACGAGGACGTCCGGCAGTGGATCATCGACTCCGTCCGCTACCAGTGGAAGCGCAGCCTGCACGAGTCCGGCCGGGAACTCGCCGAGCGGACGCTCGAACACTGGAGCCGGGACGGCTACGGCGGGCCCGGCTTCGACGTCGACAACGACGCCCAGACGCTCATGCTGCGCACCCAGCTCAGCAACATCCGGCGGTCCCAGGGCGCCCTCCAGGAGGCGTACGAGATGGACCGCGACATCCTGGACCGGTTCACCGCGACCCTCGGCCCCGAGCACTCGCACACCCTCGCCGTCGCCAACAGCCTCGGCGCCGACCTGCGCTTCCTCGGCCGCTACGACGAGGCCCGCACCCTCGACCGCCGCACCCTGGACGCGGCCCGGCGCACCCTCGGGCCCGACCACCCGCGCACGCTCATGATCACCAACAACCTCGCCGTCTCCGACTACCTGGCCGGCGACCGGCGGGCGGCGTTGGAGCGCCACCGCAGCAACTACCTCCAGCAGCGCGACGCCCTCGGCGCGCACAGCCTCTACGCGCTCTCGTCCGCCTCCAACTACGCGCGCGACCTGCGCGAGACCGGACGCCTGCGGGAGGCCCTCGACCTGCTGGAGGAGACCGTCCGGATCTACCAGCAGACCATCGGCGACGGCCACACCGACACCCTCCGCGCCCGCAAGAACCTCGCCGTGGCCCTGCGGCGGGCCGGCCGCTACAACGAGGCCCTGGAGATAGACGAGGACATCTACCAGCGCTACCTGGACATCAACGGCCCCGAGCACCCCGACACCCTCGCCGCCGCCACCAACCTGGCCAGCGACCTCAACGCCCTCGGCCTCACCGAGCGGGCCATCCCGCTCGCCGAACGGGCCCTCGCGCGGTACCGCGACTACCTGGGCGAGAACCACCCGGTGACCCTGGCGGGCGCCAACAACCTGTCCGTCTACCTGCGGCTGGCCGGCCGCCTGGAGGAGGCGAAGGCGTTGTCCGGGCGGACCCTGGCGCAGTTCCGGACGGTCCTCGGGGACCACCACCTCTACATCCCGATCGCGATGATGAACCACGCGAACGACCTGGCGCTGGCCGGGGAGACGCAGGAGGCGCTGGCCCTGGAGCTGGAGGCCGCGCCCCTCATGACCGCGACGCTCGGCCAGGACCACTACGACTCGATCGGCATCAACTCCAACCTCTCGCTGTCGCTCGCGACCGCGGGGCAGACCGAGCGGGCGGCCGAGCTGCGGGCGGACTGCATCCGCCGGGCCCGGGCGACGCTGGGGGAGGAGCACCCGACGACCGTGGCGGTGAAGGCGGGGCTGCGGCTCGACTCGGACGTGGAGCCGCCGCACGTGTGACGTGTCGTCAATGAATCGGCGCCCACCGCTGTCAAGGGGCTCGGCCGGGCGGGGTTAGGCTCGCCGTATGGTGGCGTTCCGGCAGTTCCTGCTGAAGATCCACAGTCGGTGCAACCTGGCCTGCGACTACTGCTACGTCTACGAGGCCGCGGACCAGAGCTGGCGGGACCGGCCCCGGCGGATGGAGCTGCCGGTGGTCCGGCGCACCGCGCGCCGGATCGCCGAGCACGCGGCCGAGCACGGGCTCGACGAGGTCGTCGTGGTGCTGCACGGCGGGGAGCCGCTGCTCGTCGGCGCCGGTCATCTCGACGACCTGTTGGGGGAGTTGGCGGGAGCCGGGCCGCGGGTCCGGTTCAGCCTGCAGACCAACGGGCTCCGGCTGCTCGACGAGCCCGCGCTCCTGGACGTCCTGCACCGGTACGGCGTCGGCGTCGGGGTGTCACTGGACGGCACGCGCGCCGACCACGACCGGCACCGGCTGCTGCCCTCCGGCGCGGGCAGCTGGGAGCGGACCGCCGAAGCGGTGCGGCTGCTCGGCTCGCCCGAACACCGCTCGCTGTTCGCCGGATTGCTGTGCGTCGTCGACCTGGCGGCGGACCCGGTGGCCACCTACGAGGCCCTGCTGGAGTTCGCCCCGCCCCGGCTCGACCTGCTCCTGCCGCACGCGACCTGGCAGTCCCAGCCGGCGGGCGTGCGGCGCGTCCTGCCGTCCGCGCCCCCGGCCGGCGGGGAGGCGGCGCCGTACGGGGAGTGGCTGATCGCCGCCTTCGACCGGTGGTTCGACGCCCCCCGGCGGGAGACCGGCGTGCGGCTGTTCGAGGAGCTGGCCGTGCTGCTGCTCGGAGGGCGCGCGGCCAGCGAGGCCGTCGGGCTCGCGCCGGTGGACCTCGTGGTGATCGAGGCGGACGGCACGATCGAGCAGGCGGACAGCCTCAAGGCCGCGTACGACGGCGCCGCGGCGACGGGACTGGACGTGTGGCGGCACGGCTTCGCCGACGCTGCGGCGCATCCGGCCTTCTTGGCTCGCCAGCGTGGGGTGGACGGGCTCGGGCCGGTGTGTGCGGGGTGCCCGTTGGTCCGGGTGTGTGGGGGTGGGCTCTATGCGCATCGGTATGCGGGGGACGGGTTCGGGCATCCGTCTGTGTATTGCGCGGATTTGGATCGGTTGATTCGGCATGTGGTGGGGCGGTTGCGGGTGGAGGTGGGGGCCGCTGCGCGGGGCTTGGGGCGCGGGGTGGGCTTTCGGGTGGGTGGGTGACGCCGGGGGTGGCTCCGGGGGTGGCCGCTCCGGGGGCTGGATGATTTTCCGACTGCCGACTCTGTGGGGTGGGTGGTTAAGACCGTTGGCAGTCTGAAAATCACCCGTCACGCCCCTCTCCGCGGCCACCCCCTCCGCCACCCCCTCCCGCAGCCCGACCCTCTCGCCTTGGGTGGGGTCGGGGGGAAAGGGGGGTTAGGTGGGTGCGGTGGTGCTGGGTGGGGTGTCGCTCGGACGGCGCAGTGGGTGTCCGGGCGGGCACGTATGCTCGACGGCGGAGCGCAGCCGTACGGAGCTTGGGAGCAGCAGTGGCCGTCTGGGACGACCTGGTGGGCCAGGAGCGGGTGGTCGAGCAGCTGACCGCCGCCGCCAAGGCGGCCGGGGCGATGGTGACGGCCGGCCGTGGCGCCGGGCCGGCGGAGGGGGCCAACGCCTCCCTGATGACGCACGCCTGGCTGTTCACCGGGCCGCCCGGGGCCGGGCAGGTCACGGCCGCGCGGTCGTTCGCCGCGGCGCTCCAGTGCACCAGTCCGGACCTCGCGCTCGGCGGCACGCCCGGGTGCGGGTTCTGCGATGGCTGCCACACCGTGCTGGCCGGCAGCCACGCGGACGTGAAGTACGTCCGGACCGACGGGCTGTCGATCGGTGTCGGCGACATGCGCGACCTCGTGCTGCGCGCCTGCAGCTACCCGACCGGCGGGCGCTGGTCGGTGATCCTCGTGGACGCCGCGCACCGGCTCACCGAGGCCGCCGCGAACGCGCTGCTCAAGGGCGTCGAGGAGCCCTCCCCCCGTACGGTCTGGCTGCTCTGCGCGCCCTCCGTCCAGGACGTGCTGCCGACCATCCGCTCGCGCTGCCGCCTGCTCGTCCTGCGCACCCCGGCCGCCGAGGCGGTCGCCGACATGCTGGTCCGCCGCGACGGCGTCGACCCGGACACGGCGCGCCTGGCCGCGCTCGCCGGGCAGGGCGACGTCGAGCGCTCGCGCCGCCTGGCCGTCGACGACCAGGCCAGGACCCGGCGCACCGAGGTACTGCGGATCCCCCTGGAGGTCTCCGACATCGGCGGCTGCCTCGCCGCGGCCCAGCGCCTGGTGGACACGGCCAAGGCCGACGCCGAGGCGCTCGCCGAGACGCAGGACGCCAAGGAGACCGACGACCTGAAGGCCGTCTACGGCGCCGCCGAGGGCGGCAAGGCGCCGCGCGGCATGGCCGGTGCGGTCAAGGAACTGGAGAAGCGGCAGAAGAGCCGGGCCACCCGCACCCGCCGCGAGACTCTCGGCGTCGCGCTGCTCGACCTGCTCGGCTTCTACCGCGACGTGCTCGCGCTGCAGCTCGGCTCCACCGGCGCGCTGGCCAACGAGGACCAGCGGCAGGCGCTGAACCGGGTCGCCCAGGCGGGCCCCGCGGAGGGCACGCTGCGCCGCATCGAGGCGGTGCTCGCCTGCCGGCGGGCGCTGGACCGCAACGTCGACCCGCTGCTCGCGGTCGAGGCGATGACGGTGGCGCTGCGCGCGGGCTGAGGCGCGCGGGGCGGTCCAGGGGCGGGCGCGTTCCGCTTCCCGCCCTACCCCGGTGTCCCACCTTCGAGTGAACGGTCGGTACGCGCCGGGCACACCCGCGTGTGACCGCCGGGTCGTCCCGCACGCTGGGGGCCGACTGCGCCCCGGTGCCGGGGCCGTCGCGTCCCGTACGGCGCCGGGTCCGTCCCGGTCGTCCGGTCCTCCGCCCTAGGTGGTGCGTTCCGTGGTCCGTTCGCTCCTCGTCATCCCCCTGTTGGCGGCCGCTCTCGGCGGCCTCTGGCTGGCCCGCGGGGCCCACCTGCGCTGGCGCGACCTGCGGGCCGCCCAGGCGTACGAGCTGGCCGGCGACCGGTGGCCGATGCTGCTGCGGGCGGCCGGGGCGATGGTCTGCGGGGTGTGCGTCACGGCGCTGACGCTGCTCACCGCCTTCGGCGCGTTCGGCGGCATGACCCGGACCGCTGAGGAGCCGGCGGAGCGCGCGGAGCCCGCCGTGGACGCGGCCGCCGCGGGCGATGCGCAGAGCGCTGGCCCCCGGCAGCAGGCGGTGCCGCCCACGGCCGAGGCCGCCGTGGCCCAGGCCGCGGCGGCGACGTCGCCGGCCGCCGTGCCGAGCCGGTTCGACAGCGTCGGCCACCCGGGCGGCGGGGAACTGCTGCAGTCCGCCGTGCTCGGTCCCGACGGCAAGCCGCGCAACGTCCGGGTCTGGCTGCCGCCGCAGTACGCCAAGGAGCCGAACGCCCGCTTCCCGGTCGTCGTGATGCAGGCCGCGACCCCGCGCAAGACCGCCGACGCCGAGGTCCCGGACGTCTTCGAGGGCATCGGCTCGGCCCTGCAGACCGGCAAGGCGCGGCCGTTCATCCTGGTCGCCCCCGAGGCGCCGAACGGCACCGCGCACCCTTGCGACCTCGTCGCCGCCGCCCCGCAGGCCGTCGCCGACGACGCGGCGCTGCGCACCACCATCGCCGTCACCTTCCGCGCCCTGCCGCCCGGCCCGGCCTCCTGGGGCACCCTCGGCGTCGAGGGCGGCGCGCCGTGCGCCGCGGCGGCGGGGCTGGCCCGCCCGGACCTCTACGGCGCCGCGGCGGCCGTCTCCGGGCGGTACGACGCCGCCGCGCTCACCCAGGCCGGCGCGGAGGCGCCCACGGGGACGGCGGCGAAGCTGATGCTCGCCGCCGCGAAGGCGGACGCCGCCGGGCTGGACGCGGCGCGCAAGCTCCAGGCCGCGCTGCACGGCGGGGCCGGTCCCGCGGCCAAGGCGGACGTGCGGATCTCGGACAACGTGCAGGACTTCACGCCCGACCGGGAGCGGCTGCGGCTCGTGCGGCAGGCGGCGCAGTACCTGGCCGACACGCTGGGGAAGGCCTCCTGAGCTGCGCCTTCGGCGGGCAGTCGCCGGTGGTCGGACGGTCCCAGCGAAGTCGAGCGGATCGAATCGAATCGAAGGGATCCGGATGAAGGCCACCGGGCGGGTACTGGCCGCAGCGCTCGCCGCGGCCGGGCTCCTGGCGGGCGGGTGCAGTGCGGGCGTGCCCGCTTCGGGCGGTGGGGCGGAGGCCGCGTCTTCGCCGGGTTCGCCGCCCGCCGAGGTCACGGCGCTGGAGCCGCTGCCCGCCGAGGTGCCCGCCGAGCTCGGTGCGTACTACGCGCAGCGGCTAGCGTGGCAGCCGTGCGACGACGGGTTCGAGTGCACCACCTTCAAGGTGCCGGTCGACTACGGTCGGCCCGCTGACGGCGACCTTTCCCTGACGGCCGTCCGCGCCCCTGCGCTCCCCGGCGCGGCGGCCTCGCAGGCCGGGGGCCGGATCGGCTCGTTGCTGCTCAACCCGGGCGGTCCCGGCGGGTCGGCGGTCGAGTACGTGGAGGCCGCCGCCCGGACGTACGACGGCGGGGTCCGCGCCCGGTACGACCTCGTCGGGCTCGACCCGCGCGGCGTCGGCCGCAGCAGCCCCGTCACCTGTCTGAGCGGTGACCGGATGGACGCCTTCACGTCCGTCGGCTTCACCCCCGCCGACCAGCGCGAGGTCGACGCCCTGGTGGCCGCCGACAAGGAGTTCGCCGAGGGCTGCCGGGAGCGCGCCGGCGCGGCGCTCGGCCACGTGAGCACCGTCGAGGCCGCCCGCGACATGGACGTGCTGCGCGCGCTCCTCGGCGACGAGCGGCTCAGCTACGTCGGCAAGTCCTACGGCACGTTCCTGGGTGCCACGTACGCCGGGCTCTTCCCCGGGCGGGTCGGGCGGCTCGTCCTGGACGGCGCGATGGACCCGTCCCTCGACTCCGTGGCCGGCAACCGGACCCAGGCCGGCGGTTTCGAGACCGCCTGGGCGGCCTTCGCCAAGGACTGCGCCCGGCGCGACGACTGCCCGCTCGGCCGCACCGAGCAGGAGGCCGGCGACCGGCTCGCCGCCCTGCTGGCGGCCGTCCGCGCCCAGCCGCTGGCCACCACCGACGGCGGCCGCCGCCTCAGCCACGCCCAGGCCACCACGGGCGTCCTCGAAGCGATGTACGCCGACTTCCTGTGGCCCAAGCTGCGCGGCGCGCTCACCGACGCCGCGGCCGGGGACGGCACCGGCCTGCTGAAGCTCTCGGACTCGTACTACGGGCGCGAGCCGGACGGCTCCTACCCCAACCTGATGTTCGCCAACACGGCCGTGAACTGCCTCGACCTGCCCGCGCCCTTCGCCGGCCCGGAGGACGTCCGGCGGGCGGTGCCGGACTTCGAGCACGCCTCGCCGCACTTCGGTCGCGACATGGCGTGGATGGCGCTGACCTGCGCCTACTGGCCGGTCAAGGCCACCGGCTCGGCACACACCGTCGGGGCCGCGGGCGCCGCCCCGATCGTCGTCGTGGGCACCACCCGCGACCCCGCCACGCCGTACGCGTGGGCCCAGGCGCTGGCGGGCCAGCTGGAGTCCGGGCGGCTGCTCACCTACGACGGGGACGGCCACACCGCGTACGGGCGGCACAACGCGTGCGTGGACGGCGCGGTCAACCGTTACCTGCTGACCGGTGAACCGCCGGAGCAGGGCAAGCGCTGCGGCCGGTAGACGATCAAGGGCCGTCCCACCAGGTAGTTTCAGCTTCAATCGATCACCGGTACGACGTTACGATGAGCGCCTCCCCGCCCCCTCCTCTCCCCGGAGCGCACCGTGCTCGGTGTCAACAACCTGGCGACGTACGTCATCGGCGCCCTCGTCATCGTCCTGCTGCCCGGCCCCAACTCCCTGTACGTGCTGTCCGTCGCCGCCCGCAAGGGCGTCCGGACCGGCTACCGGGCCGCCGCCGGCGTCTTCGTCGGCGACTTCACCCTCATCAGCCTCACCTCGCTGGGCGCCGCCTCGCTGCTGAAGGCCAACCCGGCCGTCTTCGCGGTGGTCAAGTTCGGTGGCGCGGCCTACCTGCTCTGGATCGGCTTCGGCATGCTCCGCGCGGCCCGCCAGCTGTGGCGCGAACACCGCGCCGCCGCCGACGCCGGCACGACGGCGGACGAGCAGACGACCGGGACCGTCGAGCGGCCGTTCCGGCGCGCGCTCGTGATCAGCCTGCTGAACCCGAAGGCGATCCTGTTCCTCTTGTCATTTTTCACGCAGTTCGTCGACCCGTCCTACGGCCAGCCGGCGTTCTCCTTCGCCCTGCTCGGCGGGATCCTGCAGACCTTCAGCTTCCTCTACCTCACCCTGCTGATCTTCGCCGGCACCACCCTCGCCACCGCCTTCCGCCGCCGCAAGCGGCTCTCCGCCACCCTCACCAGCGGGGTCGCCGTCCTCTTCGCCGGCTTCGCCGCCAAGCTCGCCGTCTCCTCCGCCTGACGCCCGCCGCGATATCCCGTTACGGATCACCCGCGAACCTGTGTAGACTGGCCCGCGTTGCCAGCGCGTAGGGCAGCGACGCCGCCTTAGCTCAGTTGGCCAGAGCAACGCACTCGTAATGCGTAGGTCGCGGGTTCGAATCCCGCAGGCGGCTCCAACGGAAGGCCTGGTCAGAATCACCCTGACCAGGCCTTTTTTGAGTCCGGCCACAGGAGAGGCGGCTGGGTCGCCTGCTGCTGGTCTCAGTCCTGGTCTCACTTGCGACGGAGGCGCGCCCCCTATGGGCAATGTCCTTGGAGCGTGTCACGATGTGGTCATGTCCGACGGTGAGAGCAGTGAGCAGATCGCGGTGCCGCTCGTCTGGGTGGGCGTGGACGACCTCCCGGTCCCGGTAGCGAACCAAGTCATGGCCCAAATGGATCAAGATCAGATCTTCCTCACTTTTGGTGTTGCAACGCCGCCGATCATCCTCGGTCAAGATGCAGACCAGATGCGGGAGAGCGTGCGCCAGATCGACTATGTCCCGGTAAGGCCGCTCAGTCGATTTGCGGTATCGAGGCGACACCTCAGTCAGCTAATCCAAGTATTGGAACAGGCTGCACTGAACTTCGATAAGCAGGGGGAGGGAAAGTGACTGCCACGTATGAGATTCTCCCGCAGTCGACAGTGACCACAACTGATCAGCCTGCACGAGTGTCCACTCAGACGAATCAGGCTGGATCCTTTGGCACTCTGGTTGCGGTTCTGCCGGCTGTGGTTGAAGCGGATCATTCGGCGGGAATGGCGGCGCTTGACCGCGCAGCCCGGCGAAAGCTTGGAATTTCTGCGGAGGAGTTCCTTGCGAAGTGGGATGCCGGTGATTACGTGGGTGCGGACGAGAACGTCCGCGCGCAGGAAGTTGCAATGCTCCTTCCATTGGTAAGGGCGACGCTGGCCAATGCCAGGTAGGACGCCCGCCGCGGCGATCGACGACTTCATGGAGCCGTTGCAGGCCTCTTCGTCGTGCATAACTCGCTCTGTGTGGCTTCGCTCTAACACGGGCAACCCCGTTGGTGGCCTTGGCGTGGCCTCGCTAAATAGGGGCGATCCAGTGAAAGTGAAGCTAAATACTGGCGGATTCCTCTACCTGGAGGCATCCATCCAATTTACAGTAGTCGAGCGGAGCGTAGATAAATTCGGCTCCGCGGTTTCATCTAATGGGCGATATAAGGTTTCTACTCGCGGCTACATGTATAGCATTTTGCGGGCTGACGAGTCTGAGCTCATCGCCTACCATTGGCACCCGGAAGCCAAGGGTGATGTTGATTACCCTCATCAGCACCTGGGGACGGCCCTGCTGTGCAATGAGGGCCCGGTGAGCAGAAAAAACCACATGCGAACAGGCAGAATGTCGTTTGAGGATGTCGTCTATAATTTGATCGAGCTGGGTGCAGTGACAATGCATCTGTTGCATGATCAAATCCTCAAAGCCAATCGCCTCAGATTTGAGCACTGGAAGAGCTGGGGCTGACCCAGGCTGTATTTGTGTGGCCTGCCCGTTAGTCCGGGCAGGCCACACGCGGCTATTGGACCCGTCGGCGACGTAGTGCTCGGCGTGTTGCCCGAGTCACATCGCCCCCGTCGAGAGCCGATGGTTGCGGCCACAGCGCGTTGCCCATGCGTCGGGCTGCCTCGCGGGTCGTCGGGGTGGTCGTCTTGACGTAGCGGCGGGTCATGCTGATCTGGGAATGGCCGAGGATTTCCATGATCGTGAACGGGTCGACCCCCAGCTCGTTCAGGATCGTCCCGGCGGAGTGCCGGCTGCCGTCGTGCTGGCGTCGGTCCTCGATCCCGGCCTCGGCCAACAGCTCCTTGAACTCCTCCCAGTCGGCGTGAGGGTCGATCGGCTGCCCGTCGGGGCGGCAGGTCACGAGGCCATAGTCCTGCCACTCGTCGCCAGCCGCCTCCCTCCACTCCTCCTGCTGCTGGCGCTGCTCGCGAAGGAGCGGGATCAGCGGCGGGAGCAAGGGGGTCGTACGACGGCTGCCCTTGGTCTTCGGCCGGGTGAAGGCGAGGCCGCCGCCGTGCCGCTTCGGGCAGGTGCTGGCGTGCCGGTCGCACTTCGGCGGGCAGGGCTTCGGGCACCCGCGCTTGTAGCGGCGGTGCTTGGCGCACCCCGGCTCGCACGCGTCCCGGTGCAGCCGTTCGCCGCACGCGTGCGGGTCGTCGCACCCGTGACGCCACTTCAGCCGCTGTAGCTGCCACGACGTGTCCATCTGCCCGGCATCCTCGTCCACGTACTTCCAGCGCAGGCCCAACGCCTCGCCCTGGCGCAGACCCTGGCCGACGCCGATCACCCAGCGGACGCGGGTCGGGCGCTTCATCGCGGCGACCAGGAAGCGCCGGGCCTCCTCCTGGGTGAACGGGTTTGCGTCCGTCTCCTCCACCGTGGGCGAGTCCACCAGCGTGGCGACGTTGCGGGCCACCTTGCCCCGACGGTGGGCGATCTTCAGCGCGCGGGAGATGATCCGGTGCACCTTGAGGACGTGCGATCCGGCCCGCCCCTCGGCGCGGAGCTGTCCGTACAGCTCGTCCAGGTGCTCCGGCAGCAACCGGTCCAGTCGGTGCTTGCCGATGCCGGGGATGATGTGGTTCCGGGTCTTCGACCAGTAGTCGTCCAGGCTGCGCGGCTTCAACCGCTGGTTCGCAATCGTGGTCAGGTAGGTGGTCATCCACTGCTCGACCGTCGGTGCCCGGCCGGCCGCCGCCACCTGCCCGGCATCGCGGTCGGCCTCCAACTTCTTGACCTTGCGCCGCACCTCGGGCTCGGTCTTGGCGCTTCGGTGGCGCCGGTCGGGACTGCCGTCCGCCTTCACGCCCATGGTCACGCGGCCGTGCCAACGGCCGTCCGCGCCTTGGTAGATGGTCGATTCCATGTTGGGCAGGCGGGTCTTGCGCTCGCTCACGTGGTGCTCCTGAAGTGGCGAGGGCGCCGGGCGTGGTGCTGCCCGGCGCCCTCGAAGGACTGGTTGGTGGGGATGGTCAGGCGGCGTTGGCGACCTGGCGTTCGATGTATGCCTCGACATCGGCGGGCCGGATGCGGCGAGAGCGTCCGATCTTGATGGACACCAACTCCTTGTTCGCCAGGAGCTGGTAGACCGTCGAGCGGCCGATGCGCAGCATCTCTGCGGCCTCCTCGGCAGTCAGGAGAACCGGGCGAGTCGCGGCGGCGGGCACGGTCACGGTGGTTCCTTCCTGGGGCTCGATCGCCCGGGCAGGTGGGGTGTCTGGTGGCGCCAATGGTGATCAGGGCGGTGGCGGGGGCTTCTCGTGCGTGCGTGTCCTAGGTGCGGATTTCTGCGTCATTGCGTCATCAGCGTCATTCAGGTCTCTGACCTGGTCGTTTGTGTGACGCAGTGGTCGGGGGCTGCGTCATCGCTGCGTCGTGGGCTGCGTCATGGCATGACGCAGATGACGCAGGATGACGCAGGCGCCGCCGTCTGCGTCATGGCTTTCGGTGCAGGCCAGAGGCCGTCTTCCGGGCCGCGTGACGCAGATGACGCAGCGTCTTCCTACTTAGGACAAAAGAGGGGTGTCTGTTGGTGGTTGGTGCGCCTCAGAGCGTGAAGAAGGAGCCGCTGCGCGACACGACCTTTGGGCGGCTCCGCCGAACAGCAAGAAGAGCACCCGCTCGGCACGCCGGTGCTCTTCTTGCTTGTCCGGGCGGCACCCGGGGTCAGTGCATCTGTTGCTGTTCGTGCGGGGGCACGGGGGCGGGGCGGGCCATTTCGAGGTAGCGGCCTTCGCTGGTGCGGCCGGTGTCGATGAGGACGCCCCGGGCGGCGAGGGTCGGTTGGAGGCGCTTGAGGCGGTCGGAGAGGACTTTGCCGGTGGTCGGCCAGCCCTTGGGCAGGGGCCGCAGTTCGTCGCCGCTGTAGAGGCGGCCGAGACACTGCAGCCACTCGGTGGAGGTCATGCGCTGTGCCTGGCCCTTGGCAATGGTCTCGGCGTGCTTGAGGACGGTCTGCGCGAGAAGGTCGCCCTCGATGACGTCGTCGTTCAGGTCGTCCAGGCTGGCCCGGTAGGCGGCCAGCGACCCGAAGCCGGTCGCAGCGTCGAGCTGCGCGCACAGGTGGGCGAAGTCCGCCATGCGCAGATCAGTCGGGGTCTCCGCCTCGGCCGCGCGGACCTTGACCGTGAGGTCGAGCAGGGACCCGAGGACGACGGGCAGGACCTCGGCGTACTCCGCCCACAGCTCCGCCTCGGTGCGCCTCACACGGGGCCGCTCCAGCCGCAGGGGCAGGAGCCGTTCGGCGAGGTCAGGCCGGATGACGCCGACATCGATGCCGGTCAGGAGCAGGGGCCGGCGGTAGGCGGAGCGGTGCACGTCGCCGTCGGTGAACAGGGCGCGCTTGACGCTTTCGGCGCCGGTGACGATGCAGCACATGGCGTCGGACAGGTCCGGGGTCATGTGGGAGAGGTTGTCCAGGGCGGTGATCCATCCGGCCGCGACGGCGGCGATCAGGTTCTCCTCGTCCTTCGGCGCCCGGCGGAGGTCGCCGCTCATGCCCTCGATGATCCTGGTCAGCATCCGGCCGCCGGTGGACTTGCCGGCGCCCTGCGGTCCGGTGAGGAACGGGGCGGGGACGGGCACGGACGGTCCGAGGCAGCCGATGAGCCAGGCGATGGCCAGGCACTCGGCCTGGGCGTTGGCGAAGTTGCACAGCCTGAGCAGCAGATCGATGCCCTTGCCGTCGGTGTCCTTGGCGGGCAGGGGCAGTTCGCCGGTGAGCTGGGTGCGCCGCCAGCAGACCTCACGCGGGTCCGGGGTGAGGATGTCCCAGCTGGTGGGGTGGATGCGCACGGACTTTCCGTCGGCCCGGCCGAGGTCGAGCCAGGTGGCCCCTTCGAACCCGGGGGCCACGCGGATGTGGACGCTCTGCACGTCCTCGGACAGGGCGAGCGCTTCGATCAAGTCCAACGCCTCCTTGAGTGCGGTCCCGTTGAACACGCCGACCCCGTCCCGGTACAGGCCGACCATGAGTTCCTGGCGGTGGCTGCCGGTCGTGCCCTGGGAGCGGATCGGACGGGCCACGGGGTGGCCGGTGCGCTGGGCGTACACGGTCCCGTCGGCGGTGCGGAAGTACCGGAAGTGCCGCTGGGCGTAGTCGGCGATGATCTCGCGCGCGGGGGTCTTCTCGTCCTCGGCCACCGCTACATCCCCAGCCGGGTCAGGGCGTTGGTCCACGCGTCGGCGCAGTGCCTCGGCGATTCGCCCTTGGCCTGTGCGGCGGCGAACAGGCGCGCGGTGTGCGCCTCGGTCAGGCAGCCGCACCGGCCGTGCGTCGAGAGCACCGCGAGGAACGTCGCGAACACGGTGGTGTGCACCGCGCTGGCAGCGTCGGCGATGCGCTGCTCGGCCATGGCGATGCCGCGCTCCAGGAAGGCAGGGGTGCGATGGGGGCACGTTCCGCCCCTGGCCGGCGCGGGCACGGTGACGGCGGCCGGCCGGACCGGGGCGGGCTCCTTCACGACCAGGGCGCGGACGACGTCCGGCAGGGCGGTGAGGGGGCCGGCGCCGGGACCGAGCCAACGTGCGTATTGCATAGCCGACTTGATGTCCACGTCCGGCCGCACCGCGTTGGAGGAGGGCATGACGCCCTGGTAGAGCCAGTGCTCGCCCCTGGTGGTGCGCACGGTCCGGGTGGCGGGCAGGGTCTCGCGGGCCCAGGCGATGGCTTCGGCGTTGTCGAGGTCGACGACGGTCAGGCCCGCGCCGCCGGGGTGGTAGGCCACCGCCGCCGCCTCGCGCCACGCCCACGCCCAGGCGGGCGAGTCGATGACGTCGGGGTCGGTGGTGGCGGCAGCCCAGCCGTGGCACGGCTTCGGGCACTGGCAGGGGCCCGGGGTCTTCATGTTCGGCCGGCCGCCGCACGCGTTGCCGGTGCAGCGTCGGCAGTTGCCGAACGTCTTCTTCCCGGCCCGCAGCGGCAGTACGGGCACGCCGCCGGCCGCCAGGAACAGGGCGGTGGTCAGGTGCTCTCCCCGAACGTCGGTCAGTTGGGTCATGCTGGATGCCTCCAGTTCTCTGCTGGATCGACGGCGGCCCTGCTTCTTGGCGGGAGGGGGCCGCCGTCGTCGTTGATCGCGTTCTCGGCGCAGACCTTGTGCGAGGGTCTGCGCTGCTCGTCCCTCAGCGGGGTGAGACGGCCGCACCAGCGACACGGCCGGTCGCCGGTGCGGTCGAAGTGGCGGGCGTCGCGCCAGTCCAGGTGAGGGGACACGGTCGCCGGCCAGAGCTGTTAGCGGTTGCGGTTGGTGACGTTGACGCTCACGTTCACGGCGCCCTGCCCGCCCCGACCGCCGCCTCCGCCGTTCTTGAGCAGGTAGAGGACGCCGAGCGCGGCGACGAGCAGGCCGAGGCCGGTGGTCGCGGCGGCAAGGGTCTGGAGCAGGAAGCCGAGACCGAAACCCGCGCCGCCGATGCCGAGTCCGCCGGCGAGCAGGCGGGCGGGCCACGGGTCCCGCACCGGAACCGACACCGGCACCGGGAGCGGCGCGGGGCTGTACGGGGCGGGCAGGTATGCGAGGGCCGGGCCGGGGTGCTGGACCGGGAGCGGGGCCTGAGTCGGCGGCCGGTAGAGGGCGACCGGCGCCGGGGCGGGCGGTGCCTGGTGGGCGTAGTAGGGGGTGCCGTCCGGGCTGTAGAGCACCTGGGCGGCGTAGGGCTGGGGGTTGGTGTGGTCCACGGTGCTTCTCCCGTCAGGGGCGCGGCGCGGGGGTGTCAGGGCGGGGTGTCAGACGGTGTCAGGGGCCGTCTGACACCCCGTCTGCCAAGGGGAATGGGTGTCAGCGGGTGTCAGGTGTCAGGGGTGTCAGACGAGGGCCGGGGCGGGCACGATCCGGTACCGCCCCTTCTGCGCGGCGGGCACCAGACGGCCCTCCTCGATGAGGCGGCGGAACTCCCCGGAGACCCACGGGCGGGTGCGGCCGAAGCGCGTGGCGTGCTCCATGACGTCCTTCGGGCCGATCACCATCACGCCGCCCTGTTCGAACTCGGCGACGATGGCGTCCATGGCGGCGCGGGCTTCCTCGGGAGTGAAGGTCGGGGCGGTCGACTCCGGGCCGAAGGTGATGTCGGCCAGGGTGTCGGGGACCGGGGGGAGTTCGGCCTGCGGGTCCAGGCCCTCGTCCTCCGGGTCCACGCGCCGCTCCGCCCCGCTGTCGGCGTCGGTGTCGTCCGCGTACACGCTGTCCCCGTCCTCGTCGTCGGCGGTGCCCTGGTTGTGGCGGTCGGTGTAGGCCCGGCCGGCGGTGGCGGCGGCGGCCTTCGCGGTGACGGGGTCGACCTTGGCGCCGTTGCGCACCGCCCACGCGGCGAGCTGTTCCATGACGCGGGCGGCCCGGCCGGTGAAGCGGAAGGTGCGGCCGGGGGAGCTGTAGCGCTGTTCGCCGACGCCGGGGGTGACGAGGTAGCAGTAGCCGGGGCGGCGGTTGGCCCACGTGCCCGGGTGGGCGCCGGCGTCCAGGACCGGGCCGGGCAGGGCCATGCCCTCGTCCCGGGCGTCCAGGCCGAAGACCAGCACGGACGGCAGCGAGGCCCGGGTGCTGGTGCTGATCTGGTCGTGGCTGGGGCGCTGGAGCGAGATGACGAGGGCGGCGCCGGCCGCGCGGGCGAGCTGGGCGATCTCGGTGAAGCCCTCGTCGCCCATGAACCGGATGGTGGCGGCGGCCTCCTCGAACCAGCCGACCAGGAACGGCATGCCCTCGCAGCCGCAGGCGCGGCCCTTGTGGCACGAGTGCGCCGGGTTGGTCTGCTGCTCGGCGGCGGCGGGGACCCACTGGCGGTAGCCGTGGGCGCCGAGCCAACGGGTTCGGGCGGGGATGACGGCCTGGAAGGCACTGACCATGGTCTCGGTCTCGGCCCCGCCCTCCACAGCCCAGTCCAGACCGGGCCGCAGCGGGCCGAAGTCCTGGAACGACTTGGGGTCGGACAGCCACACGATGACGTCCCGGCGGCCCATGATCTCGGTGAGGACGTTCAGCGCGCCGTCGCCCTTGCCGGAGCCGGTCATGCCGAAGATGCCCAGGTGGGTGCCGTTGCGGCCGGTCTCCGGGTCGCCGGGCAGCCACAGCAGGAGCGGGGAGCCGTCGTCGTAGCGGCCGATGACCAGCGGATCGGCGATCGAGCCGCCGACGTTGGTCGGCATCTCCCACTCGACCACTTCGGCGAGCATGTCCCGGGGCACCACGACCAGGTCGCCCCGGCGGGCGGAGTCGGGGTCGGGCAGGTAGCGCACGGCGGTGGGGGCGACGTCCAGGGCGGAGGCGATGTTGCCCAGCGCCCGCGTGACGTCGTCGTTGGTCATCTCCCCTGCGGGCAGGGTGAGCTCGGCGGTGACGCGGTTCGGCTCGACCTCCGCGCGGCGGATCTTCGCCCCGGCGAGCTTCACCTTCTCCAGCAGTGTGGCGTCCGCGTCGGCGGCGACCTGGACGGCGTCGGGGTTGCGACGCATCACCTGGCGGATGTTCCAGGACAGGGCCGCGACCGGCGCGCCCATCAGGAAGGTGTCCGGCAGCGGTCCGGCCGTCGGGCCGGCGAGGGCGGCGCCGGTGACCCACGCGCAGGCGGCGGCGACCGTGACGGCCGAGTGCAGGCGCCGCTGCGGGCCGGTGGAGCGGCCGGCCCACCAGGTGATCCCGGTCAGGGCGACGGAGCTGAGGGTGAGGCCGACGCCGGCCGCCGCCGATCCCTCCCACTCCAGGGAGGCGGCGGACCCGGCGATCCCGACGGCGCCGGCCAGGATCCACGGCGGGGTGTAGGGCTTGGCGCGGTGCGCGATCCAGGCGACGATCCCGCGCCCGGTGCTGGCGCCTTCCAGGTTCTCCCGGTGCTGCACCTCCGGGTCGGTGTCCTTCTTCGGCACGGCGGTGCTCCCTTTCAGAACTGGAACGGGCGCTGCTGGGGCGCCGGTCGGGGGGTCATGACATCGGCGTACTCGCGCTGGAAGGCCGCCCACGTGGCGGCGGCGTCCTTCGCGGCGTCGGTCAGGGCGTCGGCGGCCTTGGCGAGCTTCTTGGCGACCGCGCGGGCGCGCATCTTCTTCTGGAACGCGTGGTCCCCGGGGATGCTGGGGGCCTGCTCCAGCGCGGCCTTGAGGATCTCGGCCGCCACCTGCACCTCGATCGCGGAGTAGGACGCGAACGCGCGCAGGGCCTCGCAGTAGGACCGGACGTCGGCGGCGGAGTAGAACGCGGGCTCCGGCAGGGCCAGGGCCGAGGTGCGGTCCACGCCGGTGCCGGGGTTCGCCGCGGCGCCCGGCTTCGGCGCGCCGGCCCCGCCGGCGGTGGTGTTCTTGCTGACGTTGATGCTGATCCCGGGGGCGAACGTCGCCCCGGAGCCGAAGCCGTTGCGGGTGTTGCCGTTGTTCGGGCCGCCGTTCGGCGACGTCGTGTTCACGCTCATCGCGGTGTCTCCCCTGCGGGCCGGGACTGTCCCGACTCCCCACCCCCGCCCGACCCACAAGGGCCGGGCGAGGACAGGCAACCGTCAGCCGGTTAGGCGGAGGCGATCAGCGCGGCGCAGGTCTCGAAGGCGTGGTGCCACGCCTGGTCCAGGCAGTACGCCCCGTTCATGCCGTGGTCGGCGAGACGTACGAAGGCGCTCTTGCCGGTGGCGTCTGCGAGACGCCGCAGCGGCTCGCGCCGGTCGGCGACGTAGTGCGTCACCGCGCTGAGCACGAGCGCGGCGGCCACCGGGCCGGGCCGCAGCCGGACGCCGAGCAGGCGGGCGCCGCCGAGCACGAGGGCGGTCTGCGTGGCGGTGTAAGAGGCGACGTGTGCGGCGCAGGCCCGACGGCCGGCCGCCCCGCTCTCGCCCTTGGTCGTGGCCTGGTGGTCACTCTGGATCCAGTGGTCCGCGACGTCCGCCGCCGACCGGAGCAGCGCGTAGACGGCGGTGAAGCGGGCCGCTCGACTGGTGGTCATGCTCGGCTCCTTCAGCGCTCGACGACCGGCTTGGGCAGGTCGCGGTGGGTGAGGTGGACCGGCACGCCGGTCTTGCCGACGCGCTTGGCGAGGACACGGGCCACCGTCGCAGCCCGGTGACGACCGCCGGCGCATCCGACGGCGATCGTGAGCGGACCGTCCTCGGGGCCGGAGTCGTACGCGTCAACGGTGGCGGCGGTGGCGGCGATGAGCTCCTGAATGCCGGGCGTGGCGAGGACGGCGGCGCGGACCGGCAGGTCCTCGGCGGTCATGTAGCGCAGGTCGGGGTTGACGTCGGGGTCGTTGAAGTGCAGGCGCAGGTCCAGCGTCAGGTGGGCGGGCGGCGGGGCGTCGTGCAGGTAGCCGAAGCTGACGATGTTGATGTCGGTCACGGACATGACAGGGATCTCCTTGCTCAGGTGGCGGCAGAGCAGGTCAGGGGGTGGGTGGATTCAGGCCGCGAGGGCGGTGCTGTCGGCGCAGAGCAGGCAGGTGCCGAGGTGCGCGGGGAGCACGTAGCCGGCGTCCCGCCCGCAGGCGGGGCAGGTGCGGCGCGCCTGATTGGCCTTGGCGAGCGCGGCGGCCCGCGCCGGGGTCATCGGCCCCACGGGCTTGGCCAGGGCGAGCCGGTAGAGGTAGGCGGGGCGGGTCCCGCCGAAGCGGGAGCGCCACATGACCTGCGCGGCCACGTCCTGCCCGCCGGGCCGCAGGCCCCGGGCGCGGAGCTGTCGGCGGGTGAGCAGACCGGCCGGGGCCATCCTCCACGGGTAGGTGGGGATGCCCCCGAACCGGCGGCCCTCCGGATCCCAGAACCGGGGCCGACTCATCGCTCGTCGTCCGGGTCGAAGGTGTAGAAGCCGAACAGGCCAACCGGTGCGCCGCTGTGCGTGCCGGTGACCGTCAGCCACGCGCTCGTGGCGTGGTGCTTGTGCTCCACTCGGGCGAGGTCGAGGCCGAGAGCCTGGCGCCACTGCTCGAACCCGCCCAGGTCGTCATGCAGCGCGATGTACAGGCCCCACGCCCACTCGTACGTGCCGGGCACCGGCATGGGCTGCAGATGGACCCTCGCGGCGGGCAGGCGCGGGTGGGCGGTGAGGATGGCCAGCAGGGCGCCGGCGGCCTTGACCTGGTCGGCGTTGGTGTCGGGGGTTTCGGCGGTGGTGGTCACGATGCCTGCTCCTCAGCGGCCGGGGCGGTGGCCTCTTCGTCGGTGGTGTACACGGCGTGCAGAGCGGGGCGCTCCGAGCCGGCCGCGCTGAACTCGCGGTAGCGGTTGGCGACCCATCCGACGGACCAGCCGGTCAGCTCGACCGCCCGGCGCTGCGGGACGCGGGCCACGATGCAGTCCTGGACCTTCAGACGGGCCTGGTCCTCGGGCAGGCGGGCGTCCACGGCGGGCGCGGACATCAGCTCCTGCCGGAAGCGCTCAGCGTCCTGCTCGGCGCTCTGCTCACTGTCGCGCTCACGGCGCTCACGCTCGCTCACCTCGCGCTCACGACGCTCACGCTCGACCCGCGCGGCATCCTCCCGGCGCTGCCGTTCGGCGCGCTCAGCAGCCTCACGGAGGGCCCTCTCCTCACGCTCCTCACGGGCCATGCGCTCGGCGTGCTCACGCTCCTCGCGGACCATCCGCGCGTCGTGCTCACGACGCTCACGCTCGCGCTGCTCGGCCCGCTCGTAGTCGGCCAACCGGTCCTCGCGGTCCTGCCGGCGGCGCTCGTCGGCGCGGCGTTCGCGCTCGGCCCGCTCATCGCGCTCACGGTCCTCACGAGCGGCCAGCGCGGCGGCGATCGCCCGCCGGTAGGCCAGCGAAGTTTCCGCCGTGACGATCAGCAGCAGTGGCGCCACCGCGTGGACCGACACCCCGACCGCGTCCCGGTTCAGGGCGGACAGACCCACGTTGAGCAGCACCGTCATCAGCCCGGTCATCCAGCGCAGGACCACCGGCCACCGGCCGCCGTCGCCGCCGAGGCGGGCGAGCGTGCTGTCCATGCGGATCACGATCACCACCGCCGCGTCCACGACCAGCGGCAGGATCGGGGCCGTCCACTGCCAGCCCTTCGGGGTGTGACCGGACATCAGCGGGGTCACCGTGAGCACGCTGTAGAGGACCGCGCCCAGCGTGATCGTCCACGTCCCCACGGCCAACGCCTTCTCGGCCGACCGGATCTGATCGGGGCTCATCGGCGCCTTCACCGCGACCACCACCCGGTGCGCGGTGAGCGCGTCGTGAGCGCGGTGAGCATCGAGGCGTTCATCACTGAGCACCCCCGGCGGCGCGCCGCTCACGGGCGGCGACCTTCAAGCGGCGCTCGTGCAGCGAGGCGCGTTCCCGGGCGGTCATCCCGCCGAAGATCCCGTGCTTCTCGTGGCGCTCCAGCGCCAGCTCCCGGCACATCGTGAGCACCGGGCACCCGGCGCAGATCATCTTGGCGCGGCGCCCGGCCCACTCGGCGGCCTCGGCCCCGATCTCCTCGGGGTCCGGGTAGAACAGGTCGGTGTCGACGCCGGCGCAGGCGGCGCCGCGCAGGTCTCCGCCGCCGTCCGGGCGCACCTCGATGAGCACGGCGGCGGCCGTGCGGGCGGTCCGGTGCGGGGCGCGGGTCGCCGCGCCGCTGAGGAGGCTGTGGAGCTGTGCCATCACGCCGCCGCCTTCCAGGTCAGCACCCGGCGGCGCTCGGCCTTGCGCATCAGCGCGGACGCGAACCGCGCCGCCGGGCCCTCCAGGTCCCGCAGCACCTCCTGCGCGACGTCGAGACGGGCCCGCTGCTGCTCGGCGGACTCGCCCTCGACGCCGGCGAACAACTCGGCGTCGACACCGAAGCCGAAGGCGAGTTCCGCGAACTCGTCCGGCGTCGCGGCGTCCTGGCCTGCGACAATCAGTTTCATGGGTTCACCTCGTCCAATCAGGGGGTGAGCCCGCAGGGCCGCCGCGCGTACCTTGGCCGGGAGCGCGGCGGCCCGACCCATGCGGGCCCAGCTTGTCGTGGTGCACGAGCAGCCATGGCCACGGCCCAACCGCGAGCGGAGGGCCGGACCAAAGTCACTCGTTCACAGCTCGGGCCTCACCCCGCCGAAGCGGAGCAGGGGCCGTGATGCCGCCCTTTCGGGATGTACTCCCAGGCATGGGCGGCGTTGACCTTTCGGTCTCTAGCCATCCGGACTGCCAAGGCGCCGGTTGCCTCGGCCCGATTTGTCCCGGGCCCCTTCACCCTGGGCACGGCGGTAGCCGGCCATTCACGGGCGCGTTTGTGCAGCTCAGAGCAGCCCAAAGAAGGGCTGTCAGTTCGTCCGCCTCGCCATGCGAGACATGTTGAACATGTCTCTTACGATGCCGAGAAGCCGACGCTTCGTCAAGTCCTTCGCTTGGTTCGGTCGGAGATTCCCGACCGCGCATCACTAGATTCGGCTCTCCGGCCCTGTCGGAACACGGCGTGCCTGGACGGCTGCGGTTCGACTTCGCTACCGTCAAAGTCGTCCCAGAACGTCCAAGCGCCGCAACTTCGTCCAGGGGAGGACGAGATGGCCAACGAGAGGCTGCGAGGGGCGATCCTCGCCAGCGAGTTGACGATCGAGCAGATCGCGGAGCGGCTAGGAACGAGCCCCCGGACGGTGGAGCGCTGGGTGGAGGCCAAGGACGGCCGACGCCCGTACCGGCGCTTCCAGTACGCGCTCGCGAACCTCCTGCAGCGCGATCTGTCGGAGCTCTGGTCGGACGAACAGACCAGCAGCGCGACGGCGGAGGCCGGCCGCGCGGAATTGGTGAAGCTCTACCCGCACCGCGCTGTGGTACCGAAGGGGCTGTGGACCTGCCTCTATGCGAAGGCCACGCACCACTTCGACTTGGTGGTGTACGCCGGCTTCTGGCTCTCGGAGGACCCGCTGTTCTTCCGGCTGATCCGGGAGAAGGCACAGGCTGGCGTGCCCGTGCGGCTCATGTTGGGCGATCCGGACTGCCCCGGAGTGGCCCAGCGAGGTGAAGACGAGGGGATCGGGCCCGCCATGGCAGGCAAGATCCGAAATGCGCTGGCCAACTATGGGCCGCTGTTCAGCGTTCCCGGGGTCGAGTTCCGTCTCCACTCGACCACGCTCTACAACTCGCTCTATCGGGCCGATGACGACCTGCTCGTCAATGGGCACGTCTACGGTGTCGGGGCCTATCTGGCCCCGGTCCTGCATCTTTCCCAGGTGCCTGGTGGTGAGCTGTTCAGCACGTACGCGGCGAGCATCGAACGGATCTGGGAGAACGCCCGGACCATCACCTCGCCCCAGCTCGAAAGTGAGGCCGCAGCATGAGCCGGATCGACTACTTCCACGACCCGGCCGCTCCGCCGGCGAACTCCGTCGTTCCGTCCGTCACTGCCGTGGTGACCGACGCCGCGGGGCGGCTGCTGTTGATCCACAAGACGGATAACGACCTGTGGGCGCTTCCCGGAGGCGGGCACGACATCGGGGAGTCCGTGGCGGACACGGTTGTTCGCGAGGTGCGCGAGGAAACCGGGATCGACGTAGAGGTCGCCTCGGTCGTCGGCCTGTACACCGACCCGGCGCACGTCATGGCGTACGACGACGGAGAGGTCCGGCAGCAGTTCTCCATCTGCTTCAAGGCCCTGCCGGTCGGCGGCGCGCTGCGGACGAGTTCGGAGTCGAAAGAGGTCCGCTGGGTGGACCCAGCGGACCTCGATGACCTGGACATTCACCCGTCCATGCGGCTGCGGATCAAGCATGGTCTGGAGCCTGACCGAGTGCAGCCGTACATCGGTTAGGCCGTGGTGTCGACCTGGACCAAACGACCTTCGACGCGGCGCGCGGCAGCGTCGATCTCCGGCTCGGCGCGGCGAATGAATCGCCCGACGATGCTGTCCGGTCCGTACCGACCCACGATCTCCGCGATCCGGTCCGGCGTCGTCGTCGGCGTGCCGTCCGGCGTGGTGGTCATGTCGCAGTAGATCAGCGCGTCGACCAGGTGCGGCTCCTCCAGCGGGAACTCCTCTTCCAGCTCTCGCCGCAGACCGCGTTCCTCCGCTTCGAGCAGCGCACACGAGTGGTGGGCGACCAGCCGCACGATGCGCTCGTCCACGTTCTCCGCGCGGAGGAACCGAGCGCCGTCGAGCGGGTGGAACCCGGTGTCGACGATCTGCGGCGAGTACCCGACGTCATGCAGAACGGCTGCGGACTCCAGCAGCTCGGCGTCCGGGCCGAGGATTCCGGCCAGGGCGCGCGCCCTGCCCGCTACCCCCTTGGAGTGGGCCCAGCGGCGGGGCAGATCGGTGGACAGCAGGGACTCGGCAAGGTCGTAGGCCCACACGGGCATCTGCTCCTAGATGTGATTGGCGGGCAGGGCACGGATGGTTCGGCCCTTCCCGTGGCGCACTTCGAGGACCCCGGCGCCCTCCAACTGTGCAAGGGCGCGTCGGACGGTACCTCTCGCTGCACCGGTGGTCTCGGTGAGTTCCTTCTCTGATGGGAAGTCGGCCCCGACGTCGAGCTTTCGAGCAAGAGCGATGAGCTGGTCGAGCACCGGGATCTTGGGCTTGGCGCGTCCGACAACCCATCCGACGCCGGGCTGTGACCGAATCAGGCCTTCGGCCGCGAGGACATCGAGAGCGCGCTTCACCGTGGTGCGGGCGACGCCGTGTTCCTCCATCAGCTCCGCCTCGGAGGGAAGCGACGTCACTGTGGAATCTCCACTGATCTTGGTTCGCAGCGCATCGGCGATCCGCAGGTAGGTACCGCGCGGGCTCCGCTCGGGCACTGGCCGCTCCCTTCTCTAGGTCGATACCTAGACAGGATGAACGATTCCGGGGGAGGGCTGCCAGCTTCCGGGCTGTCCGCCCTCGCGGTGGTCCTGCGGGAGACGCGGCCGGTCAGGCGTCCGGTCTCAGTCCTGGTCTCAGTCCACCGCGTCTGTGACGGTCCGCGACCGTGCTACGTAGTCCACTGACCAGCGGTGCGGACGAGCGCGGACGGTCGCGGACAGTGATTGGGCAAACTCGTAATGCGTAGGTCGCGGGTTCGAATCCCGCAGGCGGCTCCACGGAAGGCCCAGGGCAGACATCGTCTGACCTGGGCCTTCGTGGTTTTCAGTGCTGGCTGGTCCTGCGGTCCACGCCCACGATCCGGTACGCCTCGGTGTAGCTCACGCCCTGCTGCACGAGCCGCGAGTACGCCTCCCGCTCCCGCACCGGCTTCACCCGGCCCTTCGGCCGTCGATCCACCCGAATCCCGAAGTCCATCGCACTCCCCGAACAGGAGTGTTGCGACAACCACTAGAAAAATCCACGTGGCCTGCGACGCCCAGGGCCTGCCCCTGGTGGTCGCCGCCTCCGGGGCGAACGTGCACGCGGCCGGGCGTGGAGTCCAAGGAGCGCCTGGGCAGGCACCGCCTGGCTGTTCGGCTACCGCCGTCCGACCGTCCGCTACGAACAGCAGGGCGGACACTTCCTGGCCTTCCTCGGACCCGGCCCCTCGTCCTCCTCGGCCTCGCGTGATCACAAAACGGACGTCACGCGACTGCGCCGAAGCCCTGAGTACCAGAGGGGGAACGTTTCGGGAACCAGCGCTGAGACCCTCGCCACGTCATGGTGACGAAGCGCTAAGGAAGTCCATGTTCAGTTTGCAGCGTGCCCACGCTAACGGGGACCGGTACCTTCTGCTGCTCGGTGCCGATCTGATGTTGCGTGAGCGAGCCATCGTTTCCGCCCTGCGTGCCTATCCCGGCCCGGTGATTGGTATGACGGAGGATCCCGTTTCCGGTGCGAACCGGTATTTCGACCACGTCCTCCCGGCCAGTCCCTACCACGCCAAGTCCGCGCTGAAGGCAGTGGAGGAATTCGAGCGGCAGACCGGCCTGAAGCCGGACGCGGTGGTTCCCATCTACGAGATGACCCTGCAGGCCTCGGTGACGATCGCCCACCACTACGGGTTGCCGGCGCTCTCCGACGAAGCGCTCCGGCTCTCGCGGGACAAGCACACGATGAAGGTGGCGTTTGAGGAAGCCGGTGTTCCCTGCGCCCGGCACCGGTTGTTCTCCACCGCCGAGGAGCTGCGAGCAATAGCCGCGGAGCTGGAGTTCCCCCTGGTGCTGAAGCCGAGGGACTTCGCCGGGAGCGTCGGGATCATCAGGGTCAACGCGGCTGACGAACTCGACGACGCCTATGAGCACTGCCGTTCCTCGCTCATGGAGGTCGCCGGGACCTTCGACCTCACTGACGGACGTTTCCAGGTGGAGGAGTACTTCGTCTCGACGCACGAGGTCTCCGTCGAGGTCATCAACTACGAGGGCAGCCGCGCGGTGCTGGCCGTCACCGACAAGAGCAAGAGCGCACCCCCGTACTTCGCCGAGACCGGCCAGCTGGTGCCGAGCCGGGAGACCGGCAACGCCGCACTGCGCGAGCTCGCGCTCAAGGCCTGCGAGGCGCTCCACATCGACCGCGGCATCGCCCACGTCGAGATCCTGGTCAACGGGGACGAGTTGAGCGTGGTCGAGGTCGGGGCCCGCCCCGGCGGCGACGGCATCATGGACCTCATCGACCGGGTCTACGGCTTCAGCCCGTACGACCTGCACATCGCGGCGTACCGCCGGACGATCGAAGAGCTGCCGCAGATCCCCGACACGCCGCAAGGGATCGCGGCGATCAGCTTCCTCAAGGCCGCCGGCGGCACGATCACCGGTGTACACCGGCCGCGGGGGTTCGATCCGGTCGAGCGCGCGCTCTATGTGACGGCGAAGCCCGGCGACCACTCCCGCCCGCCGACCGACTACCTGGGGCGCGAGGGCCTCATCGAGTGCTTCGAGCACGGGCGCGGTCCTGGTGACTCCCAGGAATTCCAGGCGCGGGTGGCGGAGCTGGCGGCGGCACACAGCGAGAACCTCTTCAGCGTCGAACCGTGACAGCGGAAAGCAGAGCGGAACGGCTCATCGAGATTGCGCGCGACGCGCTCCACTTCGCATTCGTCGCCCCTCTCGACCAGGGCATCAAGCAGTCAAACCCGGCTCCTGAGTGGGGCGAAAGGAATTCGTCGTGAGTGCGTCCGTTGTCACCAGTCTCCCGGGGCCCGCTTCGCGGCGGTTGCTGGAGCAGCAGGAGCGGGATGAGTCCTCGGCCCGTACCTATCCGCGACACACGCCGATCGCGGTCGCCGGCGGACAGGGTTCCTATCTGCACGACGTCGACGGAAACCGGTTCCTCGACTTTCTGAGCGGGGCCGGCGTGCTGGCTCTCGGCCACGGCAATCCCGAACTGATCGCCGCAGCACAGGCTCAGCTGAATGTCGCCACCCACATGCTCGACTTCCCCACCGAAGCGAAGTCGGAATTCTCCACCCGGCTCCTCGGGATGCTGCCCGAGGCAATGCGGGACCGAATGAAGATCCACTTCTGCGGGCCGACCGGTGCGGACGGAATCGATGCCGCGCTGAAGCTCTGCAAGACCGCGACCGGGCGGGCGGATGTGATCTCGTTCCACGGCGGCTTTCACGGCAGCACGCAGAGCACGCTTGCGATCACCGGGCTGCGTGGCTCGAAGGAGCACCTGCACAACCTGCTGCCCGGTACGACGTTCTTCCCGTACTCGTACTGCTTCAAGTGCCCGCTGTCTCTGAACCCGGACAGCTGCCAGGTCAACTGCGTGCGCTACCTGGAGAATCTGCTGGCTGATCCGAACGGCGGCGTGCGTCTCCCGGCCGTTGTGGTGCTCGAGATGGTCCAGGGCGAAGGCGGGGTGGTCCCGGCCCGGGCCGAGTTCGTCACCGAGCTCCGCCGGATCACGCGCGAGCGGAACATCCCGCTGGTGGTCGACGAAGTGCAGACCGGCTGCGGGCGGACGGGTACGTGGTACGCCTTCGAGCAGTACGGGATCGAACCCGACGTCATCGTCTCGTCCAAGGCCCTGGGCGGCGGCCACCCGGCCTCGGTCATCATCTACGACGAGCGGCTGGACGGTTGGGCGCCCGGCGCGCACACCGGAACCTTCCGCGGCAACCAGCTCGCCTTCGCCGCGGGTGCCGCCCTCATGCGGATCGTCGAGCGCGATGACGTGCTGGCGCATGTGCGCGAGATCGGGGAGTTCCTCCGGGCGGGACTGGACGCGCTGCAGCTGAACCACGCCATCGGCCCCATGATCGGCGAGGTCCGGGGGCGCGGGCTGATGCTCGGTGTCGAGCTGAACCCGCTCGGCAGCTGGACCGCGAGCGAGGTCGCCGGCCGGGTCCGGATGGCTGCGCTCCGCCGGGGGCTGCTCTTCGAGCTCGCAGGACGGGACGACTGTGTCGCCCGGTTCCTGCCGCCCCTGAACCTCAGCCGCGGGGAAGCCCAGGAGGCCCTGGACATCCTGGGCGCGGCCTTCGCCGAAGTGAGCGCCGAAGCGCTCGGTGCCCCCGTCGGCCGCCAAGACGGTAGTCACGAGAAGGAAGGGATCCACGTATGACGGCGACATCCGCAGCACGTTCGGAAGAGATCAGGGCTTCCTATCAGCGCTTCCCCCGGTGGACGCAACACGGCTGGACCTGGATCACCGGTAAGGCGCTCCCCGGCCAGCAGCCACTGGTTCGCCTGAACCCCGTCACGTACCTGATCTGCGACCTCGTCGCACTCGCGGCCGGTATCGGCAGTGCCTGGTGGATCGTCGCACGGGGTCCGCTCTGGACGCTCGCACTGCTGCCCTTGGCCTGGTGCCTCACCGCGTCCGCGGCGCGAGTGTGCTCGACGGTGATCGCGCACCACGCCATCCACACCCGTTTCACCGGTCGGATACGGCAGGACCGACTGATCCACCAAGTGCTGTCCACGCTCGTCTGCACCGACGACGCGGATCAGTACTACGAGGACCACGTCAATCTCCACCATCGCAAGGAAACCTTCGCGACCCTCGCCGATCCCACCATCCAGCACCTGCTCATGCTCGGTTTCCGGCCCGGGATGACCACCCGGGCGTTGCGGCGCCGGCTGGCTCTGATGATCGTGTCCCCGCGGTTCCACGCCGAGTTCCTGTACACCCGGCTGGCCCAGAACCTCGTCCGCTGTGCGCCGTACCGACGGGTCATGGGGTTCGCCTACCTGGCCGTCATTCTCGGCCTGGTGACCTGGCAGGGGGTGTGGTGGGAGTTCACCGTCGCCGTGCTGGTCCCGATGCTCCCGATCTACCACGTCGTCGCGCTGTTGGAGTTCCTCAGCGAGCACGCCTGGTTCAAGGCCAAGGACGGCAGCCTGAGCGGCCGGGCCTTCCACGTGTCGCATTCCTGGGGACGGTTCTGCGGTGACCCGCTGCCGCCGGTGGGCCTCGGCGGGGCCGCCGCGTTCCGCGCCTGGTTCCGATGGGGCGCCCGCCTCGTCTGCTACCACATCCCGGCTCGAGTCCTCGTCGTACCCGGCGATCTCGCTCAGCACGACTTCCACCACCGGCGGCCCTCGACCAAGGAGTGGGTCCGCGCGGCGTACGCCCGTCAGCACGACATCGACGCCGGACACCCCAAGTGGCCCGCGTACACCGACGTCTGGGGGATGGGCGATGCCATCGGCCGGGTGTTCACGATTCTGAGCCAGGAGAAGCCCACCGAATGGGGGCTCGGCGGCGAGAAGAGGCGCACGTCCGAGGGCGCGCAGGCAGCGAACTCGTCGTCGAGGATGGTGAACGATGCCGCGTGACCCCCAGCACCTGCGTGTCGTCAAGTTCGGTGGATCATCCTTCGTGGAGCTGGCGGACTACGCCCGGGTCGCTGCTCATCTGATCGAGCTGACCGGCGATGGCCGCACCGGGGTGATCGCCGTGGTGAGCGGGATGTCCGGCTCCACCGGACGTCTGCTCGAGGCGGCGTTGGCGGTTGATCCGGACCTGAAGCCGGAGGTGCAGGACCAGGCGCTGGCCACCGCCGAAATGCTGAGCGCCACTCTGCTCCGGGCCGCCCTGCACGCACAGGGGAGTACGGCGATCGACCTCTGGGCGCACCAGCTGGGCATCGTCGGTGATGACACCGCCACCCGATCGAGGATCGTCACGATCGACCCCGCGCCCGTGCTCAAGGCGCTGACCGAGCATCAGGTCGTCGTGCTGGCCGGTGGCCAGGCGGTACGGCCCGATGGCCGCATCACCATGCTCGGCCGCAACAGCTCGGACCTCACCGCGGTCGCCATCGCCGGGGCACTCGGCGTCACCGAGTGTGAGATCTACTCCGATGTCCCCGGTGTGTACACCACCGACCCCTACACCGAACCCGCGGCTCGGCTGATGCCGGAGCTGTCCTACGCGCAGTGCGAAGCGATGTCGGACAGCGGGGCCAAGGTCCTGTTCGGTGGCTCGGTGGCGGCGGCCAGGCGGTACGGCGTCGCCATCGCGTGCCGGTCCCTGGGCGACGACCGAGGAACCGTCGTGGGTCCGGGGGCGGGCACGACCGCGGTGGTCGGTGACCGGAAGGCCCAGGTCTTCCGGCTCGCGACCGGTGTCGATCCCGACCGGGTCGCCACGCTGATGCGGGAGACGGGACTCGTCGCCGTGGCAGTGCCCTCCGCCGAGCCCGTCCTGGCGTTCACAGGTGACCAGCGTGGCGTGGCCGAAGCCCTGGCCGGCGCCGGGGTCATGGCCGAGGCCGTGCACGGAACCGGGTTGATGTCGGTCGTCGAACCGGACGGCACCGCCCGGCGGTGGTTGGCCCCACTGGACGAGGTGGACGCCCAGGTCCGGCGCGAACACGCCCGGCTGTATCAGCAGCCCGGTTCCACGGATCCGGCGCGCCTCGCCCCGAAGGCCCGCTCGGCCAACAGCGGGCTGCTCATCGGCTCCGCCGGACACCGACCCGTAAACCTTCCGGAGTGAGGAGAACAACAGTGGAACCGCTGCGCATTCATTGGGACGTACCGACGGACGGGGGCGGCCAGGCCAAGCCCACGGAGAAGTACAAGCTGGGCGCCCTGGACATGGGCGAGATCACCGACTTCGTCAAGGAGGCCGAGGAACTCGGCGTCGACAGCCTCCTGTTCGGGATCGGGCACTACCTGCCGGATCCCGTGCCGATCATCGCGGCCCTCACCCAGCAGACGGAGCGGGTGAAGTTCATGCTCGCGTACCGCCCGGGGCTCCTTTCGCCGACGCTCTTCACGCAGATCGTCAACACCCTTTCCTGGATGTCCGACGACCGCCTCTCCCTCAACGTGGTCGCCGGGATCTCGGTGGCCGAGCAGGCCGGCTACGGTGATTTCCTGGACCACGACCAGCGGTACGCCAGGGCGGGTGAGTTCCTCCACATCCTCCGGGAATTCTGGGAGGGTGAGGTCCCGCAGACCTTCGACGGGCAGCACTACTCGATCAAGGACGCGGAACTGCACCTCGGCTACAAGGGTGGCAAGCGTCCCCAGATCTACATCAGCGGTGCCTCGGAGGTGGCGCAGCAGACCGCCCTCAGCTACGGCGACTGCTGGATGCGCTACGCCGACACCCCGGAAGGGATGCGGCAGGCGAGCCTGCCGTTGATCGAGGGGGGCTGCCGGGTCGGCACCCGGATGCATGTGCTCGCCCGGGAGACCCGCGAGGAGGCGCTGGCCGAACTCGCCGAGCTGATGGGCGATCCCGACCTCGAACACGAGGCGTGGATCCGCGAATTCGTCAAGAACGTCGACTCCGAGGCGGTGAAGTCCTCCTTCCGGCTCGCCGATCAGGCGAACGGAAACTGGCTCTCGCCCTACATCTACACCGGCGCCGTCCCCTACCGCGGAGGCCCGGCGCTGTGCTTGGTCGGCAGCTACCAGGAGGTGGCCGACTACCTCTTCCAGTACAAGCTCGCCGGCATCAGCGAGTTCATCTTCTCCGGCTGGCCGACCCGGCCTGAGATGAGGACCTTCTTCACCCACGTGGTGCCCCTCATCCGTGAGCTGGAGCGTGACGCGCAGCCGCAGTCATGACTGCTCGCTCGAGCCCGCTGAAATCAACTCACTGAAAGAGGGATCCCCATGCACATCGTGGTTCTCAACCGCTGGCCCAGGTTCTCCGACGAACGGCGCTGGGACAACGAACTTGAGCGATTCGAGGATCTCGACCATGACCGGCACCGGATCAGCTATGTGGTCGACGCGGAAGGGGCTACCGGAGTCCTTGCCGATCGTTCGCACATCGCGGATTTCGTCATGCTCGAAGATCTGACGGATCTCGCCGCGGTGTGTGCCGCCGTACGGGCAATAGCCGATCGCGTCGGACCCGTCGATCAGCTGGTGGCGTTGTCGGAGTATCTGCTGGACGTGGCCGCCCAGGTCCGCGAGGAACTGGAGATCCCCGGTCCGCGCCCGGCGGAGGTCAGTACCTATCGGAACAAGCTGACCATGAAGCAGCTCCTCGCCGACGCGGGTGTACGGGTGCCTCGGTTCGCCCCTTGCTCGGATGTGGAGACGACCACCCGGATCGCCCGGGACATCGGCTATCCCCTGATCCTCAAGCCGGTCGCCGGGGCGGCCAGCAAGGGCGTAAACCGCGTGGCGGACGAAGCGTCGCTCCGGTCGTGGCTGGCGAGCGTCGACAGTGCCGACTACCAGATCGAGGAATTGATCGACGGGACCGTCTACCACGTGGACGGATTCGCCGACCACGAGGCGCGGGTGCCCTTCCAGGTGGTGTCCCGCTACATCAACGACTGCCTTGCTTTCGAGACGTCGGGAGCACCACTCGGTTCCGTGGTCGTGCAGGAATCCGCGCTGAGGGAAAGGGTCGAAGAGTTCGTCCGGGCCTGTGTCGCCGCGCTCGACATGAGGTCGATGGCGATTCACCTGGAACTCTTCGTGACCAAGGACGAGGAGATCGTCTTCCTGGAGATCGCCGGGCGGGTCGGCGGTGCCGAGGTGCCGCATCTCATCAACCGGCTCTTCGGCGTCAACTTGAGCTGGGTCTGGCTGAAGGCGATCTGCGGAGAGCCCGTTTCCCTCCCGGCCAAGACGTCGGACCCGTCCGGTGGCTGGCTGATCATTCCCAAGCGTGACCAGCTCCCTGTCAAGGTGCTCCATCGGACCTCGATGCGGTCCTCGGTCCCGACGGTCTGGCGCGAACTCGTGCCCAGCCCGGGGGAGGTGCTGGACCCGGACGGCAGTTATGACGCCATCCACAGCGGGCGGTACATCCTCGTCGGGGACGAAGCACAGGTCGAAGCGGACATTCAGTACATCATTGAGAACTTCCGTATCGAGACCAGTCTGCTTCCGGCGTGAAGGGGGGAGAGAGATGTCGTCGCCAGTAAAGACCGTCACGCCGATTCCGGCAGTGGCGAAGCGCGCCGGCCGGCAACGCCCCCTCTTCCTGACCGGGGTCCTGCTGGTCGCCGTGGCAGAACAGGTCGTGGCCTTCGCCATTCCCCTGCTCGTCTTCCAGAAGACGAACGATGTCGGCTTCCTGGGCCTCGCCTATGCCATCGAATGGCTTCCGGCGTTGCTGGCCTATCCGTTCGCGGGGTTGATAGCCGACCGGGACGGGGGTCCCCGGCTGTTCTCCGTCGTCACCGCCGGCCGGTCGGTCGTTCTCGTCCTCGCCCTGGCCGGCTGCCTGCTGCTGTCGGACTGGCAGACCCCGATCCTGATGTCCTGCGGAGCGCTCCTCACCCTGCTCATGGCGCCGGTTCAGATGGCGATCGAGAAGGTCGTGCCACAAGTGGCCACGGGCGAGGACCTGCCGAAAACGCAGGGGCTGGTCCAGAGCATGGAGGTTTCGGCGATGGCCGTCGGCCCCGCGCTCGCGCTGCTGGGCGTGATGTTCTTCGACAAGACCATGCTCCTCGGCGTCGCCGGAGCGGTGTTCATGGCCGCTGCCTGCTGCTGGCTGCCGATACCCCGCGGACCGCGGGCCGCAAAGCCCGGCACCGCGAGGGAAACCATGGCCGAGCTCGGCCTGGGCTGGAAGCTTCTGGCCAGGAGCAGGCCGTTGGTCCTGCTGGCCGGTCTGAACTTCTCGATCAACCTGGTCTTCGGCACGGCACTCAGCGCCAATGCGGCGTTGGTGACCGACGTGTTCGCCGGTCCGGAATCGGCATTCGCCCTCCTGAACGTCTGCATCGGCGTGGTCGGGTTGGTCAACCTGTTGGCCATCCCGTTCCTGCTGCGCTTGTTCAGCGTCAGGGTGGTCGGGGTGGTCGGACTCGCCGTCCTGTGTGCCTGTCTGGTGGTGCTCGGCTTCGCGCCGTCGCTGCTGATCTACGGTCCGGCTCTCGTCATGGCGATGGTCGGGGTGACCTACTTCAACGTCTACAACCGCACCCAGCGGATCAGGGTGATCGCGCCGGAGCACCTGGGCAAGGTCATGGGGCCGTTCTACATGATCAATCTCCTGGCGGCACCGCTCGGTGGACTGCTGCTGGCCGGCCTCGGCTCCAGTCTCGGGCCGCAGTCGCTGATCGCGGTTTCCGCGATCGCGCTGAGTGGAGTCGCCGCTGTCCTGTTCCCGCTGACGATGCGTTCCTTCCATCGCGCATTGAACAGCTAGGCGACGTCCAGCCGCCGGCTGCAGCCATCGATCGGGATCTCCGCGGTCGCGCTTGATGGGGTCGGCTCATTTCATTCGTTGCTGACGGTATGTTCGCTTAGTTTCGCACTTTCCACATAGGAGAAAGCCCGTACCATGAGCATTGGGGAAGGCGGAGTATTTCGCTGCCTGCTGACCACTGTCGAATCCGACTCGCATTTCTGGAACCTCATCTTTCTGGAGAAGTTCATTGCCGAGAACGGCGGGGAGGTTCGCAATCTGGGCGGCTGCACGCCCGCGGACCTGGTCGTCAAGGAGGTCAACGACTTTCAGCCGGATCTGCTCGTGGTTTCCAGCGTCAACGGTCATGGCTACTACGGCACCAGCGTCGTGCTGGCGGAGCTCAAGCGCGCCGGCGTCAACGTTCCTTGCGTTGCGGGCGGCAAACTCACCACGGCACCGTCGGACAATGACCGGGTGCGCCGGGAATTGCTCTCCCAGGGCTGCGCCGACGTCTTCCTGGGCGAGAATGCCGTCGATCGCTTCCGGGAATTCCTGGCTTTCGGCGCCCGTTACGGGTTCGCTGCCTGGCAGCCCGGCGTTCCGGTGGTCGCGCCGTGGGACGGGTACGCCGCCAGCCTGTCCGTGGCCCAGTAGCATGTCCGGCTACATGGATCGGTTCATCGCCGACGCTCGCCGACGTGAAACCCTGGTGGTACAGCCCCGGATGGGGTTCGGCAATATCGCCACGATGCGCGCGGGCCTGCGCGACGTACATGACCTCGATATCCCGGTCGTCGGGACCATCACCGTCGACAGCTATACCCGCGTCGGCGACCATGTGAGCTCGATCGAGCGGCTGCGGGCGGGGGAGGAACTCAACGGGTACCCCATCGTCTCCCACCCGGTGGAAGAAACCCGAGAAATGCTCGCCGGACTGTACGGGCCCGGGTTCCCCATTCAAGTCCGGCACGGCACTGCCCTGCCGTTGCGGGTGATCGAGAGCTTGGTGCTCGCCGGCCTGGACACGACGGAGGGCGGGCCGGTCTCCTACTGCATGCCGTACAGCCGTCTCCCGCTCGAGCATGCGGTGTCGGCGTGGGCCGAGAGTTGCCGCTACCTCGTCGGCGAGGTGGAGCACGGGCACATCGAGAGCTTCGGAGGGTGCCTGCTGGGGCAGTTGTGCCCGCCGTCGCTGCTGATCGCCATGACGGTGCTCGAAGGACTGTTCTTCGCACAGCACGGCGTGCGGTCCATGTCGCTGAGCTACGCCCAGGGGACGCACGACGATCAGGACCGAGCGGCTGTGCGCGTGCTGCGGGCATTGGCGCAGGAATATCTTCCTTCGGTCACGTGGCATGTCGTCCTCTACACCTACATGGGGCTGTTCCCGAGTACTCCTGACGGTGCCACGGAGCTGATTCGCAGCAGCGCGCGGCTGGCCCGTGATACGCGCTGTGAACGCCTCATTGTGAAAACGGTTTCCGAGGCGTGGCAGATACCGAGCGTGGCGGAGAACCTGGACGCGCTGCGGGTGGCATCCGCTGCCGCCGGTGGGCCGCCGGCAGCTGCCGTCCCGCAGGAAAAGGAATACTTCGATGAAATAATGGAAGAAGCCCGATGCTTGATCGAAGGAGTCCTCAATCTGGACGCCGACGTTGGCGCGGCGCTGACCCGCGCCTTCGCGTTGGGATTGCTCGACATTCCCTTTTGTCTGCACGCCGATAACCAGAACAGGACAACGTGTGTGCTGGACGATCAGGGTGCTCTCAAGTGGGGCGACATTGGGAATCTACCATTCCGGGGATCGGTGCGGCAGAATGCGAGGGGGCAGCTCCAGTCGAGCGAGCTCTATCGCATGTTGAATCATGTCGCCCATCGCTATGACCACGGTCAGCCAAACAGAGAGAAGGGCGATGATGGAAAGTTCTGACCGCTTCAGGGAACTCTTCGGTTCCTTTCCCTCCCCGGTCGCAATCGTGACTGCGATGGGTGCGGGCAACACCCCGTTCGGTTTCACCAGCAATGCGGTGTGCGCGGTGTCGGCAGCGACGCCATCGCTACTGATTTCGGTGGGTGCGGGCTCGCGGACGCTGCCGGCGATCGTCGCCTCGCAGGCGTTCGCGGTGAACTTCCTTTCGGTGGAAGGCCAGGCGGCATCGGAGCTGTTCGCGAGCAAGGCAACCGACAAGTTCGCGCACGTGGATTGGGAGCCCTCCGCCCTCGCGGCAGGGGCACCGCTCCTGACGGACATCGCCCTGGGCTACGCCGAGTGCCGGATCGTCAGCACCACCCGTGCTGACGACCACTGGCTCTTCATCGCCCGGGTGGAAGGCACCGCTGTCTTCCCCCGCGTCCCGCTGATGTATCGCCGCGGCGAATACAGCGCCTGGTCGTCTCACCATGACGCGTCGCTGCCCGTGTTGGAGGGAGCCCTGTGAAGAAGCTCCTTCTCATCGGGGTCGGCCAGATGGGTCGGCCGTACGTCGCCGCCGCAGGTCGACTCGGGGTGAGCGTCCATGCTGTCGAGGCGGCCTCCCGTGCCGATCGGGTGACGGGTACGGCGAGTGTGGCGCAGGCCCGGGGCGAGCTCGACGAGCACTGGATGGAGGGTGCCTGCCTCGCCCTTCAGGACGGCCCGTTCGACGGCGTCATCGCCTTCAACGAGCCCCAGGTCATCGCCGCGGCCATGATCCAGGATCGGTTCGGTCTCCCCGGGCCGTCCTTGCACGCCGCGACGGCTTCTCGGAACAAGGCGCTGCAACGAGCGCTGTTCACCGCGGCCGGGATCACTCAGCCGGCGTACACCGTGACCGACTCCCTCGCCGAGGAGATGGCCTGGGCCGCCGAGCGCTGGCCGGTGATCGTCAAGCCGCTGTCCTCCGCCGGCAGCGCCGGTGTGGAACTGGTGACCGATGCCGAGAGCTTCCGTGCCGTGGCGCAGGCCCGCGCCGGTGAGCGGGTCATCGTGGAGGAGGCGATCGACGGCCCGGAGTACAGCTGGGAGGCACTGGTCCGCGACGGCGAGGTGTGGTTTGCCAACGTCACCGCCAAGGAGACCACCGGGCCGCCCCAGTTCGTCGAGGTGGGTCATCGCACCGGCGTACACCTGCCGGAACCGAGTGCCAGGCAGGTAGCCGATACCGGTGCCCGGGTGCTGCGCGCCATGGGGATACGGACCGGCTTGGTGCACATGGAGTTCCGCCTCTCCGCCGCTGGGCCGGTTCCCATCGAGGTTGCGGTCCGGACTCCAGGCGACTATCTGATGGATCTCCTCGGTGCCACGTACGGCATCGACTGGTACGAGATGGTGGTCCGGATGGCGGTGGGGATGCCGCTGCCCCAGCCGCCGGTCGGCCCGTTCCGGCATGCCGCCAGCATCTTCACGATCTCGGAACCGGGTGTGGTGCAGGACATCCGCGGTCTGGACGCAGTGCGAAGTCACCCGTCGGTGCTCCAGGCGGGCGTGGAGGTCGAGCCCGGGGACACGGTCCTGGCGGTGCGGAGTTCGGGTCATCGGACGGGCGAGGTCGTGCTGGCCGCTCCGTCCTCCCCCGAGCTCGAGAGTGCCATCGCGTTCGTCCAGCAGACACTGGTCGTTACCACCGTTTCGCCGCATTCCGCGCAGACCAACACCGCTGTAAACGACGTGTAACCCTGAATAGCCGAAAGGCTTTCCAGTGCTGCCATCAAGCCGTAGTTGTAACAGACGGTGCGGCTTGATGGCATGCTCCGTCGCGAATCATGACCCACAGGACATTGACCGCCGCTGTTCTTACGAGTGACCAGTTCGAACCCAAGACAAGAAAGTAGGGAAGTCATGACCACCCACGGTCTCCGAGTCGGCGTAGTGGGCGCGACCGGGCAAGTCGGAGTAGTGATCCGCAGCATCCTTCGACAGCGTGCTTTCCCGATCGGACAGCTGCGCTTCTTTGCCTCCGCGAAATCGGCGGGTGTGCGGCTTCCATGGGGCGACGACAGCATCGTGGTGGAAAACGCCGAAACGGCAGACCCATCCGGCCTGGACGTCGTCATCTTCTCCGCCGGAGGAGCGACAGCACTGCAACTGGCACCCCGGTTCGCGGCGGCCGGAGCCGTCGTCATCGACAACTCCTCGGCGTTCCGGATGGATCCCGATGTGCCGCTGGTGGTCAGTGAGGTCAACCCGGAAGCCGTGTCCGAGGCGCGACGCGGCATCATAGCCAATCCCAACTGCACGACGATGGCCGCGATGCCAGTGATCAAGCCGTTGCATGACGAGGCTGGTCTGGTGCGGCTCACCGTGAGCACCTACCAAGCGGTGTCCGGCGGCGGGGTCGCCGGAGTGGAAGAGCTCAGGTCTCAGGTGAGCGGAGTGATCGACCGAGCAGCCGGCTTGGCGATCGACGGGGCGGCGGTGGACTTCCCGCCTCCGGTGAAATTCGCCAGGACCATCGCCTTCAACGCCGTGCCGATGGCCGGTTCGATTGTGACCGACGGATCCGCCGAGACCGACGAGGAGCAGAAGCTGCGCAATGAGAGCAGGAAGATTCTCGGCCTGCCGTCTCTGCGTGTCGCCGGGACCTGTGTCCGGGTCCCGGTCTTTACCGGCCATTCCCTCGCGGTGCATGCGGAGTTCGCCCGTCCTATCTCCGCTGAACGCGCATCCGTGTTGCTTGAGCACGCCCCTGGTGTCCAGCTGTCCGACATTCCGACCCCGCTCCAAGCCTGCGGCCAGGACGCTAGTTTCGTGGGCAGGATTCGCCAGGATCAGAGCGTCGAGGAGGGGCGTGGCCTCATACTCTTCATCAGCAACGACAACCTGCGAAAGGGTGCGGCCCTCAACGCGGTCCAACTCGCCGAGCTGGTCGCGGCGAACTTGCTCAACGCGTAGTAGGGCGTAGAGCGCCACACCGCGCAGGGTCTGGCTCAGGGCTTCGGCGTAGTTCTGTGCCGTCCGGTTCGTGACGGTCTGCCGGCTTGAGGGGGCCGGGAGCGCAACAGGCACGGGCTTCCAAGATCATGGAGTTCTCGACGCCCCGTGATCCGACTGGAAGCCGTGCCTGCCGAGGCATCGTCTCCGATCCCTCCCTGATCCACTGCTGCCCCGGCGTCTCCCGCCGGCCGAGACCCACTCGTGAGCGGCCCCTCCGCATCCCGGGGAAGCCTCAACCAGGTGCTTCCCTCCAAGGTATGCAGGCGGGAACGTTCCGGGATCGGCCTGCGACACCATCACGGATGTCGAACACGGACACGGATACAATGCCACGCGGCGCCTTATCCGCCCGTATGCTCACAGGGGGACGGACCATGCACACCAAGCTGATCAGACTGACTGGAATCCTGGCGGCTGCCATCCTGGCGCTCGGGCTCGGCGCGACCGTGCAGGTCGCCGCAACCGGCCAGTCAGCCGGGCAGCAGATCCTCGCGGACAACAAGGGGCCGGCAACCTCCACGCCATGAGGTCCGCGCCACCTTCCTCAATGACTGCGGCCGGCCTCCGGAATCTCCATGAGGTCGAACAACTCGGCTGCTGCCAGATGGTTCTTCCCAGCCGTCGCGCCGTCGCCAAGTCCCGCGGCCGCTTGGGCCAGACCCAGGTACGCGGATGCCTGCTCAGAGCGGAATTGGATGGCCGAGGCGACCTCAAGCGCGTGGGCGTGCAGCGCCGTCGCCGATGTGTACCGCCCTTGTGCGGTATGCAGCCGACCGAGGATGTTCTCGGCCTTCGCCTGGCGGACCGGCGTACCACCGGACCGTGCGAGGATCTGGGCACGTTCCGCGAGCTCGGACACCGCGTCACTGTCGCCGAGACGGTGCGCTACCTCGGCGGACAGAGCCAGCACCAGGGCGACATCGCCCTGGGGCGCGCTCTCGTCGCACAACTCGCGGGCCCGTCGCAGACTCGCCTCGGCATCCACGTACTGACCCATGCCCAGCTGGGCGAAAGCCAGATCGGCCAGAGCCATGGTCTCGTTGACCGGGTTCGCGGTGTCCCGCTCCAGCTCAAGGGCCCGGAGGGCGGACGCCGCGGCCTCCGGATAGCGGCCCCATCGTGCGTACAGCGAGCTGAGATTCGTCTGAGTCTCCGCTTCAGCGCGGGCGGTGCCAAGTTCCCTGGCCAGTTCGACCGCGTGCTCCAACAGGGGAAGGGCCTTGTTGTACCGCCCCAGCATCGACATGAGCAGCCCGAGAGTGGACTCACTGTTCGCCTCGGCGTCACGGTCGCCGAGGCGTACCGCGATCTCGCGTCCCTCGCGGGCGACGTTGATGCCCTCCTCGAAGTAGCCGAGCTTCCAGCAAGCGGCGCCAAGACTGGACAGGCTGATACTCAACAGGACCGGATCGTCGAGCCGGCGCGCGGCTTGGACCGCGAGGCGGCCGAGTGCTCGGAACTCTTCGAAATGACCACCCGCGTTCAGATGGAAGACCAGGTCGCGGACCAGCCAGCCGGTGTGCCGGTCGTAGCCGAGCCGATCGGCCAGGTCCACGACCGCCAGCAGCCGCTGATGTTCGCGACGGAACCAGAGGCTGACGATCTTCTCTTCCGTCAGTTCCGGGAGCTCTCCCTGATACGGGGGGATCCCGGTTGAGCGGGCGGTACGGCCTGGGAACAGTACGTCGCAGGCCACGTTGGTGGCTGTCAGGTAGTAGCTGAGCAACCGCTGGACGGCGTCCGCGTCGGTCTGTTCCGTCATCGGTCCGTGCTGGCCCTGGGCGAAGCTGCGGACGAGGTCGTGGAAGGTGTACTCGCCCAATCCGGGCTGTTGGAGCAGATGTACGTCGAGCAGAAGCTCCAGAATGTCCTCGGCGTCCCGGACATCGGTGTCGAGCAGCGCGGCCGCCGAGTGTGCGTCGATGCCATCACCGGGGTGCAACCCGAGGACGCGGAACGCGGCGCGGTGCCTGTTGTCCATGGCCAGATATGACAACTGAAGCGTCACTGCGACGCTGCGTTCGCCCGAGCTCAGCTCGTCCATCCGGCGGCTCTCGTCCTGCAGTCGCTCGACGAGATGCCGCACGGTCCACCGGGGCCGGTTGCGCAGCCGTGCGGTGGCGATACGCAGCGCCAGGGGGAGATGGCCGCACAGCTCGGCGAGCTCGGCGGCCGCCTCCGGTTCGGCTTGCACACGGGCCGGGCCCAGCGTCCGTGCCACCAGCGTGGCACTGTCCTCGGGGGGCATCAGCCCCAGGGAGATCCACTCGATGCCGTCGAGGTCGAGCAACCGCACCCGGCTGGTGATGAGCACGAGGCAGCCGGGGGGAGCCGCCAACAGCGGCTGGATTTGAGCGGCGTCGGAGGCGTTGTCGAGGAGTAGTAGCATCCGGCGCCCCGCCAGTGCGGACCCCCATGTGGCGGTGCGGCCAGGCAGGTCCTCGGGTATCTGCTCGCTCGGCGTACCGATCGCGCGCAGCAGGATGTCCAGTGCTGTCGATGCCGGTATGGGGAGCTGCTCACCAGGGGTGAACCCGCGCAGGTCCACATAGAGTTGCCCGTCGGGGAACTCCTCGGTCAGCTGGTGAGCGGCGCGTACGGCCAATGAGGTCTTGCCCGCGCCGCCCATCCCGTCGATGGCTACGACCCGGGCGCCGTGCTCATCCGGCAATCTCTCGGCCCGGACCCGGCTGAGCAGGATTGCCAGCTCCTTGGCCCGGCCCGTGAAATCCGGCAGCGCATACGGCAGTGTGGAGACCGGACCGCGTTGCTCGGCCGGCATTCCGGAGGCGGCGGCGGGCGGCCCACCCTGCGGGGCTGTCAGCTCCGGACCCTCCCGCAGGATCCCCTCGTGCAGCTTGACCAGTCGAGACCCCGGATCGATGCCGAGCTCGTCGGCGAGCAACTCGCGTACCTTCCCGTACTCCTCCAGGGCGTCCGCCTGTCGTCCCGAGCGGTACAGGGCGAGCATGAGTTGGCCGCGCAGCGTCTCACGCAAGGGGTGTGCATCGACGAGTGCCCGCAGACTCGCGACAAGCTCGCTGCTTGCGCCGAGCTCGAGGCGCAGTTCGTGGAGCTGTTCGGCTGCGGTGAGACGGCGCTCCTCCAGCGCAGTTGCCGCGCGGCAGATCACCGGGCCGCCCTCACCCGCGAGGACGGGTCCCCGCCACAGATCGAGAGCACCCTGCAGCTCTGCGCAGGCATCGGTCAGCCTCCCGACGCCCATGGCTTGTGCCGCTGTCTGGATCCGTGCGTTGAAGTCGAGAAGATCGAGTTGGCTGACCGACGTGATCACCCGGTAGCCCGGGCCGTCCGTGCTGATCATCTCTCGACCGGACGGCAGGCGTCGGCGGAGATCGGCGACGGCCTTGCGCACCTGGTGCGACGCAGTCGCAGGAGGGTCCTCCGCCCAGACGGCCTCGACCAGTCTGGCAATCGGTACTACCCGCCCGGGTTCGAGGAGCAGGGTGGCCAGCACTCGCTCTTGGATGGTTCCGCCGAGACGCACTCGTATGCCGCCGGCCCATACCTCAAGCGAGCCGAGTACATGGAACCGGAGTTCCTGTACGGACGGAAACCCATCCTTTCCCGAGTCTGCGACTGTCATCGATCCTCTATCGCCCATCAGAATACCCAAGGTCAAAGGCTTGGTTTGGGGATCATAAGCCATCTGCCGCGCTGGTCAACAGCACCTTAGGCCCAGGTGAGAGCGTCCGCCTTGGGACGGACAACGGCGGGCAGGAGGGTGGCGGAGGTGCTCACGGTTGGACGGATCCCTTCGTTGAGCTGCGGTCTTCCCGACATGCGTACTTTGGCATGTGACATGCCGAAGTGCGTAGTCGATTTTCGGCAAGGACGTCTGCCGTGGGCGACATCGCGGTGGTGGCCGACGGCCAGTGGGGAGTCGGCGCACAGCCCGACCAGTGGCCGGACGAGGAGACGGTGGAGCGCCGGGTCGCCGAAGGCCGGCGCGTGGAGCTGACGATGGAGGAGCCGGCCCGCGCGGTGGGCCCCCGCGCCGAAGAGGGCCACCGCGACGAGAATCAGAGCTGACCGCTCAACGTCGGGCCCCGTTGTGGGCGCCGAGGTCGAGGGTGTGCAGCAGGCATCAGCCCGAAAGCTGACTGGAGCCCAGCCCGCTGCATTCCTCGAGCTACGTGATCTTGTCACGGAAGCGCCGAGTGAGGACCTGAGTGAGGGTGGTTGGCGTCGCGTCTGGCCGGCCTGTCTCGCCAGGGCCGCGGGTCTCCGAGGTACTACGCCTGAAACGGCCGAACCGGAACTCACTGGCCTCGCACGGAGCCGGCGGGCGATTTTTGTCATCGATGGCCTTGAGGACCCGTTTCAACAGTTCAGTAACGATGCTGTTCAGCAGCGTGCTCTGAGGGCGCTCTTGACCGGTTGCCCCGAATGGCTTCGCTCGATTCGAGGGCGCCCGCTGGGCCTGGTGGCGTTCATCCGGCGCGACCTTCTGCTCAACTCCGTTCAGCAGAACGCCCAGCAGTTCCTGGAACGTCATCGCGCGTACGAGCTGCAGATTCAGGCTCGCGGCATCGTCGTCTTCCCAGGTGAGGCGGCCGAGGACTCTGTGGGCGACCCGAAGCGCTGGTCGGATCGACTGCTGACGCCGCCGGCGATGCGCTGAGCCCTTCCGACCTGCAGCGCGCACAAGATCGCCGCCATGGAGCTGGAGAACGCTCCGGTCGGCAAGCTGTTCCGCGATCGGCGAGACCTGCTGGATGAAGTTCGCAAAGTCCCCTTCGCGCTGGAGTCCGTTCAGCTGGAGCCGGCGGATACTCGACTGCTCGAAGCCAGTGGCGCGCTCTTCCGCGAGAACGATCGCTATTGGATTCCCGAGATCTATTGCCACGGGCTCAAATTCGGGGTCAGCGGTGGGGGCCGGCCAAGAGTGGTGCCGATTACCAAGCTTATTCGCGATCGCGATGGCGCCTGAACGCTTCTGGGCTGTAAGAGAGAGGGCACCCGGCGTTTCGTGGGGCCCTCTCTCGGGTGGCCTTTCCGGCGGTTGGCTTCCATCGGCCGATTGGCGCATTGTGGGAATCGGACAAGACGTTCCGCCAATCGGGGCCCCTTTCGGTTGGTTGAGTGATCGTGAGGGCTTCGGGGTGAAAGCGGGGAGGGGAGGCCCCGGCGCCGGTTGGTGGCTGGGGCGGCTTCCGCGCGGTCGGACGGTCAGGACGGTTGGGTGATCCGCTCGGCGTTCTTCAGGTAGGCGAGGACCGCGAGGACGCGGCGGTTGTCGTCGGCGGAGGCCTCGATGCCGAGCTTGGCGAAGATGTTGGCCGTGTGCTTGGCCACCGCGCTCTCGCTGATGTGCAGGGTGTGCATGATGGCGGCGTTGGAGCGGCCCTCGGCCATGAGTTCGAGGACGTCGTGTTCGCGCGGGGTGAGGGCGGCGGTGGTGCCGCGGGCGTCGCTGCGGGCGAGGAGCTTGGCGATGACCTGGGGGTCCATGACGGTGCCGCCGGCGGCGACCGTGCGGACGGCGGCGACGAACTGGGCGGTGTGGGTGACGCGGTCCTTGAGGAGGTAGCCGATGGCGCCCCGGCCGCCGGCGAGCAGCTCGTGGGCGTAGAGCTGGTCGACGTACTGGGACAGGATCAGCACCGGCAGTCCGGGGCGGGCGCGGCGGGCTTCGAGGGTGGCCTTGAGGCCCTCGTCGGTGAACGTCGGGGGCAGGCGGATGTCGACGACCGCGACGTCGGGTTCGTGTTCGCGGAGGGCGCGCAGGAGTTCGGGGCTGTTGTCGACGGCGGCGACGACCTCGAACCCGTGGTCCTGGAGGGTCCGGATCAGGCCGTCCCGGAGGAGGAAGAGGTCTTCGGCGATGACGACGCGCACGGTATCTCCAGGGTGGCGGTGGTCGGCCCGCCGGGCGGGCTCTGCAGGGCGAGGGTTCCGTCGAAGCTGCCGATCCTGCGCCGGATGCCGTGCAGGCCGCCGCCGCGGGCGGGGTCGGCGCCGCCGTGGCCGTCGTCGGTGACGGTGACGCGTAGGACGCCGTCGGTGTGGACGAGGCGGATGCGGACCTCGTGGGCGTCCGCGTGTTTGCCGGCGTTGGCGAGCAGTTCGGCGACGGCGAAGTAGGCGGCGGACTCGACGGGGGTCGGGAGGCGCCCGGGCAGGCCGTTCTCGACGAGGACGTCGAGGTGGCTGTCGAGGGCGAGGGAGCGGACGGCGTCGCCGAGACCCCGGTCGGTGAGGATCGGCGGGTGGATGCCGTGGACGAGGTCGCGGAGGTCCTGCAGGGCGCGGGCGGAGGCGGCCCGGACGTCGAGGAGGAGCTCGCGGCCGGCCCGCGGGTCGGTGTCGAGGAGGCGGGTGGCCCGGTCGAGGGTGAGGCCGAGGGCGACCAGCCGGGCCTGGGCACCGTCGTGCAGGTCCCGCTCGATGCGCTGGAGTTCGGCGGCCTGGGCGTCGAGGGCGTCGGCCCGGGTGCCGGTGAGGTGCTCGATGCGGCGGACGAGTTCTGCGGTGTGCGGTGCGGAGAGCATGCGCCGGCTCCAGGTGGCGTGGAGGTCGAGGGTGGCGGGGGCGAGGAGGAGTCCGGCCGCGATCGACCCGAGGCCGAGGCCGGCGGCGGCCAGCATCGTGGCGGTGGACTCGACGGGGACGAAGGCGTACCAGTTGTCGGGGCCGAGACGGCGCCAGACGAACGGCTGGACGAGTACGCCGAACAGCCCGAAGTCGACGAGCGCGAGCGGGCCGGCCACGAGCAGCCCGCCGACCAGCGGCTCCAGCCAGGCCCACCGGAGGTCGTGCCAGAAGCCGTCGTCGCCGAGGACACGGGCCGCCCCGGTCCGGCGGCCGGTGCCGTGGCCGCCGAGCGGTCCGGGCGGGCTGATGGGTGTGCCGCTCCACCGGGTGGTCCAGGACCGGTACCGGTCGGAGAGCGTGCGCAGGGCCGCCGCGGCGCGCGGCAGCAGCGGGAGGCCCGCGCCGACGGGGAGCAGCAGGAGCGCGCCCACGACGAGCGAGCCGGTCGCGGAGACGAGGAGGCCGTTCAGCGAGAGCAGTTGGCAGCGGCCGAGGGCGGTCGCGCGGTCGACGAGCGGGCGCACCGCCCCCCGAGCCGTCAGCACGTGCTCTCCCCCGGATCGTCGGTCGGCGCCGATGTCGGCCCGCATGTCGGCGCGCATGTCAGCGGGCCCCGTCCGCGATCGGCAGGATATCGGCCGTCAGTTCACGGATGACCCACGGGACGGCCGTGACCAGGGCGGCCAGGCCGAACAGCACCATGGACAGGTCGGCGTCGGCGGCCGGAGCGCTGCCGGAGCCGTCGTCCATGAACAGCAGCATGCCCAGGTTGACCAGGGTGTGGAAGCCGCCCGCGAGCAGGACGCGGTTGGCTCCGGCGCGCTCCAGGCCGAGCCCGAGGACGACCGACATCGCCACGGTGGCCAGCAGGAACCCGGCCGCGTAGGCCGGGGCCTGGCCGAAGACCTGCACGTGCCACGCGCCCCAGAGCAGCCCGACCGCGACCGAGGACGTGAACGGGCCGAACCTCGTCCGCAGGAGCGGCTGGAGCAGGCAGCGCCACCCGATCTCCTCCCCGCACGCGCCGACCAGCTGCGCCGCCACGATGAGCGCGAACGGGCTGCCCAGCGTGCCCGGATCGGTGACCCGGAGGACGCCCTCCACCCACGTGTACGCGCCGGCGCCCAGCGCGATGATCAGCACGGCGCTGAGCAGCAGCCCGGCGCCGCGGGCGTGGCGCCGGGCCGTCGACCCCGCCGGGTCGACGGCCCGGCGGGCGGGCAGGGCACCGGAGAGCCGGCGCCGGATCCGGGACGGCCACAGCAGGGCCACGGCCGCCACCCCGAGGGCTGGGCCGAACTGCGTCAGCTGGATGACCACCGTCGGTATGCCGGTGGCGGGTTGGGCCGCACCGAGGGCCCCCGCCGCGAGGAACGCGACGGCGAGGAACACGCCCGCCTCCGCCTTCCACGCCACCTTGCCCGCTGTCACTGCCTTCTCCGTCCGCATGTCGTACGCCCCCTGGGTGATCGTCGTCCTGTGTGCCGTACGGGCCTCCGAGCGGCCCGTACCTCTCGGAGACGACGATGCCGGTGCGTGGACCGGAGGCCATTGCGTGCAGCTGTCCGGCCGGGGTGCAGCCAGCTGCACCCCCGCTCAGCCGCGGAGGGTGTAGCCGCCTCGGAACACCCACGAGTCGGGTGCGGTGGCCCGGCACTTGGCGCCCCGGGCCGGGGCGCTGTAGTCGAGCGCGTCGGCGCCCGCCCAGCCGACCCGCTGCTCCCCGCTCGCGTCGGCGGGGTAGAAGGTGAGGCCGGTCTCGGGGTGCCAGGTGCTCGGGGCGGGCTTCGGCTCCTCCTGGCCCGCAGGGACGGTGAAGTGGAGCGACTCGATCGGCCCGGTCACGGTGACGGCGCCGTCGGCGCCGGTGACGAGGCAGTCGACGGCGATCTCGGCCCGTACGGCCGACTTGTCGGGGAAGACGTGCTGGACGGTGGCGTGGCCGCGCGCGTCGTGGCCGGTGGTGGTGCGGGCGTCGACCTGTGCGGTGAACCGTTCGTTCGGGAGGGGCCCGGGGCCGCGGTAGTTGAGGAGCGTCCAGGCGTGCAGGTGCTGGTGGCGCGGGTGGGCGGCCTCGGCGGCCTGGGCCGGGGCGGTGGTCACCGCGGCGACGGCGGCTGCGGCGGTGGTGAGCGCGAGGCCGGCGATGAGCTTGCGCATGGTCGTTCCTCCGGATCGGTGAGGGGAACGGGACTCGCTCCCCTCGGCACGTCAAAGATCCCTGGAAGGACTGGACTTGGGCCTCCACCCCGAGGACGGACCGCCTCCCCCGCGCGGGGGAACCGCCCGCTCACCGGGTGGACTCCCGTATCGCCTCCAGGGCGAGCGCGCCCAGGGCGAGGGCGGCCGCGGTGGCGGCGACGGCGGCCGGGGCGGGGCCGCGATCCGGGTCGACACCGAGGAAGTCGAGCCCGGCGAGGTGGTTGACCATGCCGTACCAGAGCATCGGGTAGAGCGACTGGAACAGCCGCGGGCCGCGGGTGACGCTGCCGCAGAGCAGCGCCAGGGCGGGCACCAGCAGCACCCCGGCGAGCGCGGCCGCGGTGGCCCGGAGCTGCCCGGCGGCGAGCAGCCGGGCGATCGGGGCGGCGGCGACGGCGAGCGCCAGGACGACCCCGGCGAGCAGGCCGGCCAGCAGCCGACGGGCGGGGGCCGGGCAGGCGGCGAGCAGCTCGCCGACGCTGCCGCCGTCCGTCCGGTGGCCCATCCGGGACCAGAGCAGCACCGGCCAGAGCATCGCGAACGGCAGCACCGCGTGGGTCGGGCCGTCGGGCCGGGTGACGGCTGCGAGCAGGGCGAGTCCGAGCGTGCCGGCCCACCACAGGCGCCGGCCCTGGACGAGCACGCGCAACTCGCCGGCGGTGGCGGCGAGCAGGGTGCCGCCGGCCCGGGAGGGCGCCGTTTCCGCCGGGGTCATCCGGGCCGGGTCGAGGTCGAACGCGGCCGGTCCGGAGGCAGTAGGACCGGACGCGGGCGCGCCGGGGGAGGCAGGGGAGCCGGGTGAGGCGGGGCAGCCCGGGGACCCGGCCTGCCGGGCGGGCCGCCGGACGGGCGACGCGGCCCGGTCGAAGCGGTGGAACCAGGCCGCCCCGGCCAGCGCGAGCGCCACCGCGACGGCCGCCGTCAGCCCGGCGTGGCCGAGCAGCCCGCCCGCCTCGCCCGGACCGAGTCCGGGCCAGTCGAAGCTGCCGCGCACCCGGTTGTCCGCCGTGAGCCCGACCCCGAACTCGACCGTCTCCGCGGGGTAGCCGCTCGCCGCGATGACGCTGCGGATCGAGGCCGTGATCAGGCGCATGCCCAGCAGGTCGTACCCGCGGCTCGCCTGCGCGCCGAGGACGCCGGTCAGCCAGAGTACGGACCAGAGGAGCATGCCGGGGCCGTCGCGCAGCCCCGGCACGGTGTCGAAGAGCACCGCGCACCCGGCGACCGCCGCCAGCAGCGGCAGGGTGATCAGCACGTACGGCAGCAGCAGCCGCACGACGTCCACGTCGTCGGAGTCGCCCTTGAGCAGCTGCACGGCGAGCGCCGTCCCGGCGAGGGCGATCAGCATCGAGCCGAGGACCAGCAGGTTGCTGAGGAACTTGCCCGCCAGGTAGGCGAGCCGGCTGAGCGGGGTGGCGGCGAGGACCTGGCCGACGCCGGTGCGCTCGTCCCGCGCGACCGTGCCGCGGGTGATGCCGAAGCCCGCCAGGGAGAGCCAGACGGCCCCGCCGAGCGCCGTCACGGTGCCGACGTAGCCGCTGGTGTAGCGGCCGAGGTGGTCGCTGACCTGGAAGACCTGCCAGCGGGAGTCGCCGACCGGCGCGGCGAGCAGCCCGAGGCCGAGCGTGCCGAGCAGGACGGCCAGGTAGCCCGGCCGGCGCCGCCGCTCGCGGAAGTCGGCGAGCGCGAGGGCGCGGACGGCGCCGGCCGTCACCATGCCGCCACCCCCTCGGCGACCGGCGTGGCGGGGCCGGCGGCGAGCAGCAGGTACGCGTCGTCGAGCCGGGGCTCGGCGGGCTCGGCCTGCGGGGCCGGCCGCTCGGGGGCGAGGACCCTGACCCGGACGCCCTGCGGGGTGCGTGTGGTGCCGCCGAGGAGGAACCGCGAGCGCAGCACAGGGAGTCGGGCCGGATCGACGGTCAGCTCCCAGACCCGGCCCGCGGCCGTCCGGAGCAGCCCCTCCGGGGTGTCGTGGTGCAGCAGCCGGCCGCCGCCCATGACGGCGATCCGGTCGGCGGTGGCGGCCACGTCGGAGACGATGTGGGTGGACAGGACGACGATCCGCTCGGCGCCGAGCCCGGTGAGCAGGCCGCCGAAGCGCAGCCGCTCCTCCGGGTCGAGGCCGACGGTGGGCTCGTCGACGATCAGCAGCTTCGGGTCGTTGAGCAGCGCCTGGGCGATGCCGACCCGCTGGCGCATCCCGCCGGACATCGCGCCGAGCCGCTGCCCGGCGGCGCCGGACAGGTTGACCAGGGCGAGCAGTTCGTCGATCCGGGCCCGGGCCGAGCGCCGCCGCAGGCCCTTGGCGGCGGCCAGGTAGCCGAGGAACTCCCGGGCCGTCAGCTGCGGGTAGACGCCGAAGTCCTGCGGCAGGTACCCGACCGTGCGGCGCAGCGGGCCGGGCCGCCGGGCGATGTCGGTGCCCTCCCAGAGCACCTGCCCGGAGGTGGGCCGGGTGACGGTGGCGAGGATCCGCATCAGGCTGGACTTCCCGGCGCCGTTGGCGCCCAGCAGGCCGAGGACGCCGGGCCGCAAGGTCAGCGAGAAGGAGTCGACGGCGCGCCTGCCGCCGCCGTAGTCCTTGGTCAGGTCGTGGATCCTGAGCTCCAACGCTCGGCCCCCCGGGTGCGTGCGGCCGGGCGTCGCACGCTTGGTCGTTGCACGCCGGCCCGGCAGTCGGCGTCTTCCTGACCGCCATGCTTCCGCGGCGCCGCGCACCCGCACATCTGCCGTTCGGGAGATATCGGAGGGCTTTCGTGCGCCGCAACCCCCCGAAAACGCCTGGTGGGGGGGGCGCTCGGGCCACCCCCCCCGCCAGGGGCCGGGCCCAGTGGCGTATAAAAAAGAGACGCCGCCGCCGGAAATGAGAGAGTTGGTTAAG
>NZ_JBHWGV010000003.1:118187-167529 GCF_042732955.1 Kitasatospora sp. NPDC059747
CCAGTGCGCGAGCTCGATTTTGGGTGGTGAGCGTGCCCCCCCCCCCCCCCCAATACCCGGGTGGGGTGCGCCCCTACCCCCACCCCAACCCGCAATTCGAGCGGAACCCCCGAGTGGAGCGCGGGGTCCGCGGAGCTACTCGTCGTCGAGCCCGCCGACGTCCTCGCTGCCGTCCGGGGTGCCGCTGATCGCGTACCCCTGCCGGCGCGCCTCGTAGCAGGCGACCGTCGCGGCGGCCGAGACGTTCAGCGAGCCGACCCGGCCCAGCTGCGGCACGAACACGACCTGGTCGCAGATCGCCAGCGCCTCCGGCGTGATCCCGCGGTCCTCGTGGCCGAGGACGAAGGCCACCGCCGGCGTCAGCTCGGCCGCGAACATCGGCACCGCGTCGTCCGCCAGCTCCAGGCCGACCACCTTGAAGCCGTCCGCCTTCGCCGCCGCGACCGCCTCGGCGACGGTCGGGAAGTGCTCGACCTTCAGGTACTTGTCGGTCCCCATCGCGGCCTTCTGCGCGCCGGACGAGCGCACCGACGGGGTGTCCCCGGTCAGGTACAGCTTCTCGGCGCCCATCGCCGCGCCGGTCCGCACGACCGAGCCGACGTTGAACGGGGACTGCAGGTTCTCCAGGATCAGCGCGAGCCGGAACTCGTTGCTGCGCCGCCACGAGCGGTGCAGGCGCTTCAGTTCGGTCCCGCGGAGCTGCTTCACGACGTCGTACCTCGTCCACTCTCGGAGCCCTCGCCCGTCTCCGGGCGGGGCCGCGCTTCCAGAATCCGGAACCCGTTGACCGACGCGATCCGGGAGGTCGGGTAACCCTGCTCGGTCAGCCACTTCTGCAGCGAGTCCGAGCCCAGGTGCTTCTGCACGACCAGGAACGCGGAACCGTCGGGGGTCAGCCGGCCGAGCCAGTGCGTCAGCAGCCGGCGCAGCGCGGCCTTGCCGATCCGGATCGGCGGGTTCGAGTAGATGGTGGCGAACCGGAGGTCCTCCGGGACGTCGTCCGGCAGCGCGGCCTGGACGTTGCCCAGCCCCAGCGCTCCGGCGTTCAGCCGGACCAGCTCCAGCGCGCGCTCGTTGACGTCCACCGCCCAGACCGGGAGGCGCTTGCGCCGGGTCGCCCAGGTGAGCGCGATCGGGCCGTAGCCGCAGCCGACGTCCAGGATCGGGCCGCGCACGCGCGGCTGCGGGGCGTGCTCCAGCAGGATCCGGGTGCCGGGGTCGAGCCGGCCGCGCGAGAACACCCCGGCGTCGGTGGTCAGTTCGAGGGTGAGGTCCGGCAGGGAGACCGTGATCGGCCGGCGCTCGCTGGCGACCTCGGGCGCACCCGTGAAGTAGTGCGAGCCGGACATGTGCTTCCCCGTCGTTCGTGTGGGCCTCGGGGCCACCGGGTGGGTGCGGGTAAGCCCTGGTACGGCACCGATCGTACCCCCGGCGGCCCCGGCCGCGTTCTGTCCGGCCGGGGCGCGGGCCGGGGCGCGGGCGCAGGCGCGGGCCGGGGCCGGTGCCGTGGCCCTAGAGGGTGCCGGGGGTCTTGCGGGTGGTCACGTTGATCCGGTTCCAGGTGTTGATCGTGAAGCAGACCGACATCAGGTGGGCCAGCTCCTCCTCCTCGAAGAGCGCGGCGGCCCGCGCGTACACGGCGTCCGAGACGCCGCCGCCGATCGCGGTGACCTCCTCGGCCAGCGCGAGGGCGGCGCGCTCGCGCTCGGTGTAGACGCCGGCCGGGGCGTCGTGCCACACCGGGAGGAGGTAGATCCGCTCGTCGGTCTCGCCGGCCTTGCGGGCGTCCTTGACGTGCATGTCCAGGCAGTAGGCGCAGCCGTTCAGCTGCGAGGTGCGCAGCTGCACCAGCTCGACCAGGGTCGGGTCCAGGCCCTCGCGGGCGGCGGCGTCCAGGGCGATCATCGCGCGGAACACCTTGGGGACGGTGCGGGCGTAGTCGAGGCGGGCCGGGGCTGCGGTGATCTCGTTCGTCGTCATGACTACGACTCTAGGGATGGAATGCACCACGGGAATGGGTCATTCGATCACTGGATTCGTGGGTCAATCGCGGGTTGCGGGCCGGTCCGGGCAACACGCCGGAACCGGGCCGGCACTTCGCGTCCGGGGGCCCGGCGGCGGATACTGCCAGTACTGCCCAGCACCGCCCGCGCACCGCCACCCGGCGCTCGTGGGAGCCTCCGAACAGCGAGGACGGACGCCATGCCGCAGAACCACGAGGACTACCTCATCGACGAGGCCGTCGAGACCGTCGAACCCGACGACGAGGCGCCCGAGGGCGACGAGTACGACGAGGTCGCCGAACGCCGGGCCCTCGGCGCCGACCCCGCCACCGACCTCGCGGACGCCGCCGAGCAGAGCCGAGTGGTCCAGCTCGACGAGGACGAGTACCGGGAGTAGCGGCCGTGGCACGCCGGCCGCCGTGGGCTCACAGGGCGCGGCGCCGCTGCAGCCAGGCGAACGCCGCCCAGCCCGGCAGGACGGGCAGGATCAGCGTCAGGCACCGGTAGAGCACGACGGCCGCCACCGCGCCGCCCTGCTCCATCGACGCCGCCGACTGCAGCAGGGCCCCCAGGGCCCCGTCCATCACACCCGCCCCGCCCGGGGTCGGCGCCGCGTTGCCGATCGGGCTGCCGATGAGGAACACCACCGCGACCGCCGCGAACGACGGCTCCTGGCCCACCGCACGGGCCGAGCAGTACAGGCAGGCGGTCAGGCACATCGAGACCATCAGCTGCCCGGTCACCCCGACCGCCAGCCGTCCCGGGTTGCGCAGCAGCTCCAGCAGCCGCGGCAGCACCTCCGCCGTCAGCGGCCGCAGCCGCGCCGCCAGCCACCGCCGGGCCGGCGGCACCGCCGACACCGCGGCCAGCAGCACCGCCGCCCCCGCGAGGCCGCCGGCGACGGCGGGCAGCGCGTCCAGCTCCGAGCCGCCGGGCTCCTGGCCGAGCAGGTAGACGAACGCGCCCAGCTGGAGCAGGTGCAGCACCAGCCCGATCAACTGACCGACGCCGACGCTGGACAGCGCCTGCGCGGTCGGGATCCCGGCCTGCTGCAGCAGCCGGGTGTTCAGTGCGACGCCGCCGACGCCGCCCGGCGACACCAGCTTCGCGAAGGACCCGGCCACCTGCGCGAGCACGGCGTTGCGGAAGTCCAGCCGCTCCGGCACGAAGCCGACGAACCCCATCGCCGCGGTGACGTGGCTCGTCGCGGCGGCGAGGACGGCCAGCAGCAGCCAGAGCGGATCGGCGTCGGCCACGGCGGCGATCGGGTTCCGCTCCGCCGAGAACAGCTGCGGGATCAGCAGCCACCCGGCCACCACCCCGCCCGCCACCGCGAGCAGCGTCCGAGGCCGCAACCGCTCCAGCTTCACCGGCCGCACGGCCGCCTGCGGCCGCAACCGCAGGACCTCGGCCCGGATCCCGTCCAGGAGGTCCGGCGCCTTGGCCTCGGCGGCCGGCCCGTCGGCGGGCCCGCTGGAGGCCGGCTGGGCGGTCCCGGGGTGGCTCCCGGCGGCAGCCTCGGTGGAGGAGGCGGCCGTCTGGGAGGTGGTCGGCCCGTCGGTGTCGGGGCGGGTGGTGGTGTGGGGCGTGCCGGTGGCGGCAGGGGGCGCGGCCGCTTGTAGGGCGGCAGGGCCGTCGGCGTCGGGGCGGGCGGTGACCAGGGGGGTGCCGGTGGTGGCTTCCCCGCCGTTGCTGGAGGACGCGGTTGCCTGAGAGGCGGTTGGCCCGTCGGCGTCCGGGCGGGTGGTGACCAGGGGCGTGCCGGTGGTGGCTCCGGGCGTTCCCGTGGCCGCAGGCCGGCGCTTCAGGGAGTGGCGGGTCGTGGGGGCCAGGGCTATCGGCTGGAGCAGGGGGAGGGCGGCGGCGACGGGGTCGGGGCCCAGGGCGGCGATGGCGGTGCGGACGGAGCGGGCCGGGCCGGCGCGCAGCGCGAGGGTGGTGAGGAGCTGGGCGATGTCGCTGCGCAGGACGAGTTCGCTGGCGGCGATGTCGCCGTCCGCGAAGTCGACGAGGTGCACCGCGCCCGCCGGGTCGACCAGGAGGGCGGACGGGGCGAGGGCCCGGTGGGCGATCTCGCGGCGCTGGAGGAGGGCGAGCTGGTGCCAGGCGTCGGTGAGGAGGTCGTCGGTGATCTCGTCGTCGGCGAGTTCGTCGAGGGTGCGGCCGGCGAGGTGCTCGTACGCGATGAGGGCGGTGTCCTGGCCGAGTCCGGCGGTGGCGGCGATGCGGCGGGTGCGGACGCCGGCGGCGACGGCCGCGTACGAGACCAGGGCCTCGTGCTCCAGGCCGGTGCGGGGGGAGCGCAGGGCGCGCGGGTGGGGCGCGGTGCGCAGCCGCAGGCGGCGCCAGGCGCGGTGCAGGGCGGCGGCGGTGACGGCCTGGCGGTCGAGGACCTGGACGTCGAGGTCGGGGCGGCCGTCGGCCTGCCGGACGAGGTGGCGGTAGGGCCCGGCGGGCTGGACGGCGGTGGGCCGCAGGCCGCTCTCGCGCAGGCCGCGGAGGATCTCGGCGGGCCGGGGCCGCGGGTCCGGGGTGCCGACGGCGTAGAGGACGCCGTGGGCGGCGGTCCAGCCGATGAGCAGCCCGAGGAGGAGCGCGGTGGGGGTGGCGTAGCCGGCGGCGAGTCCGGCGAGGCCGGAGAGGGCGAGGACGGTCCAGGGCAGGCGCCGTTCGCGGCTGCCGGAGGCGGTCAGGAAGGCGAGGGCGGGCGCGAGGTACCCGTACACGGGCTCGGTGTGCCCGGTGGGCCCGCCGGGCAGGGCCTTGGTGAGGGAGGCGAGCAGGGAGGCCGGGGCGAGCCCGTCGGCCCACATGCCGACGGCGAGGGTGAGGCCGTACGCGAGGACGGCCGCGAGCAGGCCGTCCGAGACCTGCTGGAGGGCGCGCCGCCGGTCGGGGCCGAGGAGGCGGCGGACGGCGAGGCCGACGGGCAGGAGCAGGACGGCGGCGGTGGTGAGGCCGCCGGCGAGGCCCGCCAGGGGGCGGGGCACCAGTTCGGTGGCCCCGGAGATGTCGGCGGCCAGGCCGCTGGTGGTGGCGCGGGCGTAGTCGGCGAGCAGGAGCGTGAGGGCGGTTCCGAGGAGGCCGGTGAGCAGCCGGACGAGGGCGACCGGCTGCCGTATTCGGCCGGTGTCGAGCACCCGGGCAGGGACGCCCCCGCCCGCCCCGGACGCGGGAGCGCGCTCCGCCTGCCGGGGCCGTTGCCCCGGCAGGTGCCCGGGCGCAGCGCCCGTCCCGGCACCGTCGGCCCCCGCGCCGCCGGTGCCGCCGTCCGTTCTCCCCGTCACGATTGCCACGGGGGGCATGCTCCCATGCCCCCCTGAGGGCGCGCCGTGAGCCGAGAGGCCAGCAGCGGCCCCTCACGCCTGCCGGGTGGGCAGCGCGACGACGTGGCGCAGGTTGACGTGCCGGGGGCGGGTGACGGTGTAGGCGATGAGGTCGGCGATGTCGTCCGCGCCCAGGGCCGGGATCGCCTCGAACATGCCGCCGAGCTGCTCGCGCAGGGCCGGGTTGTCGATGTGCCCGCCGAGTTCGGTGTCGGTGAGGCCGGGCTCGACGGCGCTGACCCGGACGTCGCGGGGGCCGAGCTCGGTGCGAAGCGCCGCGGACAGCTGGGTGAGGCCGGCCTTGGTGGCGCCGTAGACCGCGTAGTTGGGGAAGACGACGTGCGAGGCGATGGACGAGACGTTGACGAGGTCGGCGGCGCGGCCCTCGGCGGCGGCCTCGACGAGGTCGGGGGTGAAGGCGCGGACGATCCGCAGCGCGCCGGTCAGGTTGGTGTCGATCATGCGGGCCCACTCGTCGATGCGGCCGTCGTCGAGCGGGTTGGGCAGCATCACGCCGGCGTTGTTGACCACCAGGTCGACCGGTCCGAAGGCGGCGTGGACGGCCTCGGCGGCGGCGTCGACGGAGGCCTGGTCGGTGATGTCCGCGGTGACGGCGACGGCCTGGCCGCCGGCCCCGGCGATCTCGGCGGCCAGGTCCGCCAGCCGGTCGGCGCGGCGGGCGAGCAGGGCGACGCGGGCACCGCCGGCGGCGAGCAGCCGGGCGGTGGCGGCGCCCATGCCGCTGGCGGCTCCGGTGACGACGGCGGTGCGGGTGGCGAGGGCGGGGTAGCTCATCGGGAGGCTCCGGGGCTGGGGCGGTCGGGCTGACGACGACCACTCTGCTGCGGCGGCGGACGGCTACCCAGGGCCGAGCTCTTCCCGGGAACCACGGACCCGGGAACTGCCTTCCTGGGAACTGCCTTCCTGGGAACGGCAGTACCACCCTCCCGCGCCGTCCCCCGGACTACGCTGCCGGGCATGGAGAACAGCCTGGGGGACTTCCTCCGTTCGCGCCGGTCCCGGATCCAGCCCGAGGAGGTGGGCCTGCCCTCGCACGGCCGCCGCCGGGTGCCGGGGCTGCGCCGGGAGGAGGTGGCGCAGCTCGCGGGCGTGAGCGTGGACTACTACGTCCGGCTGGAGCAGGGCCGGGGCGGCAGCGCCTCGGACACGGTGCTGGACGCGGTGGCGCGGGTGCTGCGCCTGGACGACGTGGAGGCGGAGCACCTGCGGTCGCTGGCCCGCCCGCCGAAGCCCTCCGCCGTCTCCGCCGCGCGCGGGAGGCAGCAGGTGCGCGAGGGCACCAGGCTGCTGCTGGACATGATGGCGGGGGTCCCGGCGTTCGTGCTGGGGCGCCGGATGGACGTTCTCGCGTGGAACGGGCTGGCGGACGCGGTGCACGGCTACTCGTCCCGTCCGGGGAGCGACACCAACGCCGCCCGGCAGGTGTTCCTCGACCCGGCGGCCCGCGAGTTCTACGTGCAGTGGGAGGCGGTGGCGGCGGAGACGGTCGCGTACCTGCGGCGGGACGCCGGGCTGCACCCGGAGGACGCCAAGCTGGGTGCGCTGGTGGGCGAACTGTCCGTGCGCAGCGAGGAGTTCCGCCGCCTGTGGGCCGATCACCAGGTCCGCGAGAAGACCCACGGGGTGAAGCTGGTCCGGCACCCGCTGGTCGGCGAACTCGACTTCGGCTACGAGACCCTGGGCGTGCACGGATCGCCGGAGCAGCTGCTGGTCGCGTTCACGGCGCCGGCCGGCTCGCCGACCGCGCAGAAGCTCGCGCTGCTGGCGAGCTGGACGGCGGACGGGAGCCCGGCCCGGGTGGAGTGAGCCGCTGCTCCGCGGCCCTTCTCGGGCGTGTCTTCGCGCCCCGCCCCGGGCGGGCGTCACTACCCTGCGGGCATGACCGCCGCCTGCGAAGACCTCGCCATGGCCCCCGAGACCATCCGGCCCGCCCCGCCCGGCGACGGCTGCGCCGACTGCCTGGCCGAGGGCCGGCGGGACTGGGTGCACCTGCGGATCTGCCTGGACTGCGGCCACGTCGGCTGCTGCGACTTCTCACCGGGGCGGCACGCCACCGCGCACTTCCACGCCTCCTCGCACCCGGTGATCCGCTCGTACGAGCCGGGGGAGGACTGGCGCTGGTGCTTCGTCCACGAGGCCATGGGCTGAGCGGCGCCGCCGTCGGGTGCGGATTCCCGGTGGCACCCGGCTCCAAGCCGGATAAAATCCGGACATAGCGCTCGTCCGATTTTCGAAGCGCAGCGCCCGAGCGGCCACCGGCCGACGTCCGTCGCCGTCGGTGACCGCCGAAGGGAGGCCGACGATGACCAAGCGAACACCCGCCAGCACCGCCAAGCTCCGCCAGGGCACCCAGGACCTGCTGGAGCGACGCGGCATGGCCAGCAGCCCCAAGCAGCTCGCTCCACGCGTCCGCACCGGCGGCACCTCCGGCGCGGCGGCCGGGTACGCCGCGGGCGACGCGTTCCGCCACGGCGGGCGCGACACCGGGACGGCGGTGGCGCACGCCGCTCCGGCGATGCACGCCGAGCTCAAGGGCCACCGGCACCGCGGCGCCGAGAAGCACTCCGCGCACTGAGCGGCGCCACTGCCGCCGGGGGTGGGCGTCCGCGCCGGGCGCCCACCCCTGACGCGTGCTCAGGTCCGGTCGGGGCGACCGCCGGAACGCGCCGGGTCGACGTGTCGGACCCCTGCGGTACGGTCGTCGCGTCGGCCGAAGGGCGGCCAGGGCGACGGGGGCGCACGATGACGGACGTGATCACCGAGGAGCCGGTCGAGGTCCAGCTGGAGCGGTACCGGACGGAACTCACCGGCTACTGCTACCGGATGCTCGGTTCGGTCTTCGAGGCCGAGGACGCGGTGCAGGAGACGATGGTCCGCGCCTGGCGCGGCCACAAGAACTTCGAGGGCCGGGCCGCCCTGCGCTCCTGGCTGTACCGGATCGCCACCAACGTCTGCCTGGACGCGCTGAACGGCCGCAACAACCGGGCCCGCCCGATGGACCTGGCCGGCCCGGTGACGGTCGCCACCGCGAGCGACGCGCAGCTGCCCGAGATGACGTGGATCGGCCCCGCGCCGGACGGCCGGGTGCTGCCCGAGACGGGCGACCCGGCCGACGTGGCGGCGCAGCGCGAGTCGGTGAAACTGGCCTTCGTGGCGGTGCTCCAGCGCCTCGCACCGCGCCAGCGCGCGGTGCTGATCCTGCGTGAGGTGCTCGGCTGGCGGGCCGCCGAGGTGGCCGAGCTGCTCGGCGTCACGGTGGCCTCGGTCAACAGCGCGCTCCAGCGCGCCCGCGCGGTGCTCGCCGGCGACGGCGCGGCCGCCCGCCCGGCGCCCGCCCTGGACGACGACCACCGCGCGCTGCTGGACCGCTACGTCAGCGCCTTCGAGGCCTACGACATGGCGGGCCTGGCCGCGCTGCTGCACGAGGACGTCACGCTCAACATGCCGCCGTTCGCGATGTGGCTGCGCGGCAAGGACGAGATCCGGGCCTGGATGCTCGGCCCCGGCTGCGGTTGCCGCGGCTCGCGCCTGCTCCCGGTGACGGCCAACGGCGGTCCGGCCTTCGCGCAGTACCGGCCGAGTCCGGCGGGCGGGCACGAGCCGTGGGCGCTGATCGTGCCCGAGGTGTCAGACGGCCGGATCACCGGGCTCACCAACTTCCTCGACACCGACGTGCTCTTCCCGCTGTTCGGCCTCCCGGCCCGGTTGGAGGCCGAGTAGCGGCGGGGGAGCCACGGGCAGGACGTCGGCCAGCCCGCTGAACGCGAGCAACTCCCGCAGCGGGCCGCTCGCGTTCAGCAGCAGCACGCCCACGCCGTGCCGGGCGGCGGCGAGCCGCAGCCGGGCGAGGGCGTCGACGACCGCCAGGTCGGGGGCGGTGAGCGCGCCGAGGTCGCAGGTGAGCGTCCGGCCGGTGGTGGTTCGCTTGGTCTCCATGCGGGTTGGACCGCTCCGGCGGTCGCGAATCATCGGTCCGGTGCAGGTTCGCAGGTCCGGTTCGGGTACGCGGGTCCGGGTGGTCCGCCCGGGGGTCCGCCGCGTCCGTCCGCCCGGCGGCCGCGGTGGCAGAGTAGGGGCCGCAGGGACCACCGTTGCCGCAGCCACCGGCTGTGGGCACCGCGCCGAGGAGGAACGCCGTGTCTGCTGAGCCTTTGAAGTCCCGTGAGGAGTGGCTGGCGTCCCTGCCGCGGATCTACGCGGCGGCCGGCTGCCTGCTGCGGGACGAGTCCGGGCGGATGCTGATCGTGAAGGCCGGGTACCGCGAGCACTGGCAGTTCCCGGGCGGCACGATCGACCTCGGCGAGGGGCCCGCCGAGTGCGCCGCGCGGGAGCTGGAGGAGGAGACCGGGATCGTCAAGGCCGCCGGTGACCTGCTGGCGATCTCCTGGACCCACCCCTCGAACGAACTCGACCACCCGGCCGAGCACTTGCTCTTCGACTTCGGCACCGTCCCGGACGGCACCCCCGTGACCGTCCCGGCCGGTGAGCTCGACGACTACCGCTGGGTCCCCGACGAGGAGGCGCTCGTCCTGCTCGGCCCGTCCCGTTCGGCGCGGCTGCGGGCCGCGCTGGAGGCGGCCGTCGACGGCCGGGTGCGGATCGTCACCACGAGCGTGTCGGGATTCTGACGGGGTGTCGGGAGAGCGGCGCGGGCCCCGGGGCGGTCGACCGTCGCGGGGCCCGTCCGTGGTTCAGGGCTGCCTCGGGTCCTCGCTTCGGGCGGCGACGATGGCGGTGAGGGCCTCCGAGACGAACGTCTCCGTCTCGGCCTTGTCGACGTTCAGGTCGGCGAGCACGCCGGTGCCGTTCGCCTGCTCCAGCAGGGCGAGCAGGATGTGCTCGGTGCCGACGTAGTTGTGGCCCAGCTTGAGGGCCTCGCGGAAGGTCAGCTCCAGCACCTTCTTGGCCTGCGCGTCGAACGGGATCAGCGCGGGCAGTTCGGCGGCGGGGGCCGGCAGGGCGGCGCCGGCGGCGGCGCGGACCGCCTCCGCGTCGACGCCCTGGGCGGCGAGCGCCTTGGCGCCGATGCCCTCGGGTTCGGCGATCAGGCCGAGCAGCAGGTGCTCGGCGGTGATCTCGGCGTTGCCGGCGTTCCTGGCCTCCTCCTGCGAGACCACGACGACGTGCCGGGCACGGTCGGTGAAGCGGGCGAAGCCCTGGCTGGGGTCGAGGTCGTCGGGGGTGGCGGGGTCCTTGGGGACGAAGCGCTTCTGGGCGGCCTGCTTGCTCACGCCCATGCTCCGGCCGATGTCGGTCCAGGACGCGCCGGAGCGGCGGGCCTGGTCCACGAAGTGGCCGATCAGGTGATCGGCGAGTTCGCCCAGGTGGTCGGCGGCGATCACCGCGTCGGACAGCTGGTCGAGCGCGTCGGTGTGGACCTTCTTGATCGCGGTGATCAGGTCGTCGAGGCGCAGCGGAGTCGTGCTGGGAACAACGGGATTCTCCATGCGTCAACCGTAGGTTGTCGATCCTGCATCGTCAACCGATAGTTGACGATACTGCCGGGTAGGCTTCGGGCGGTCGGGTGACGGAGTGGAGCGAAGGTGTCGGACATGGCGGCTGACCTGCGGATCATCACCCTGCCCGAGGCCGAGGTGCCCGCCGGACTCAAGCTGCGGGTGGCCGAGTTGCAGGATCTGGCGTGGCCGGGCCCGCCCGGTCCGTCCGCCGCGCCCGTGCACGATCCGGCCCTGCGCCCGCTCTCCATGCTGCTGCTGGACGGCGCCCGCGTGGTGGCCGCGCTGGACGTGCTCTCCAAGGAGATCGTCCACGCCGGGCGGACGTACGCGGCGAGCGGCCTGTCCACCGTCGTCACCGACCCGGCCTGCCGGGGCCTGGGGCACGGCCGGCGGCTGGTGGCGGCGGCCCGCGCCACCGCCCGGGAGCGTGGCGCGGACCTCGGGCTGTTCACCTGCGACCGCGAGTTGCGGGGCTTCTACGAGAGCGCGGGCTGGGAGTGCCTGCCGGGCGCGGTCCTGGTCGGGGGCACGGCGGAGGATCCGTTCCCCAGCGACCGGGAGGGCTTCGACAAGGTGACGATGGCGGCCTTCTTCACCGCGCGCGCCGAGCGCCACCGGGCGGACTTCCCGCACCGCCGGATCGCCCTCCACCCCGGGACGGTCGACCGGCTCTGGTGAACGACCGGCTCCGGCGGCGGTCCGGCGGCGGTCGGGCAGCGGTCAGGCCGCGGCCGGACGGCGGTCAGGCCGCGGGCACCAGCCGGGCCCGGACGGCGGCGACGTCGGCCGGCGTGACCCCGGCGGCGAGCAGGTAGCCGGCCGGGTCGAAGCCGTCGAGCGTGTCGGCCAGGGCGGCCTCGGCGGTGGTGCCGGCCTCGGCGAGCACCGCATCGATCCGGCGGTACTGGTCCGGCAGGCCCAGCATTCCGTACAGCGGACGGACGTTGGGGCCGCTGAGCAGGTAGTCCTCGGCTATCGCGGCCGGGCGGACCCCGGCCAGGGCGAGCAGGAGGAGGGCGGCGAGGCCGGTGCGGTCGCGGCCGGCACCGCAGTGGACGACCACGCCGCCGGGCCGGGCGCCGGCCACCGTGGTGACCAGTTCGGCGGCGGCGTGCGGGCAGTGGTCCAGGTAGGGGCGGAGCGCGAGCGGGGTGCCGTCCAGCCGTCCGTACGTCTCCCACCAGGCGGGGCCGGCGAGTTCGTCCAGCGGGACGCGGACCAGTTCGACGCCCTCGGGGCGGGGGAGGAGCGGCTTGTGCTCCTCGGCGTTGCGCAGGTCGACGACGGTGCGGACGCCGTGGTCGAGGAGGGCGTCCCAGCCCTCGGCGGTGAGGCGGTCGAGGTTGTCGGCCCGGACGATCGCGCCGCGGGCGGTCGGGCGGCCGGAGACGGTGGGCAGTCCGCCCAGCTCGCGGACGTTCAGGCAGCCGTCCCAGACGAGGGTGCGGTCCTCGGTGGTGGTCTGCGCGTGCGTCCGGTTCATGCTCCCACCTCGCTGCGCTCGGCAGGGGCATTCACCCACGTGCACCTCTTCATGGCTCGCTCGCTCCGCTCGCTCACAGGGTTCCCCGTTTCGTCGTCCGGGGGCCCGTTACCCCCTCGTTATGAAGGACTATCGGGAGATCCGGATGGTTCCTCGCCGTTCGACCGGCGGAAACCCGCTGTTCGGACGTTCGGAAGGAAGAGGCGCAGGTCAGGCGGCGGTCGGGGCGTCGGTCTCGGCGGTGAGCAGCTTCTCCATCGGCTCGGCGGCGATCTGGCCGAGCATCGAGCCGGCCACGATGGCGCCGATCAGGAAGACGGTGGACAGCCAGGCCATGGTCGAGACGGGCAGGGTGAAGGCGCCGACCACGCGGGCGGTGCACTCGGCCAGCAGCGCGGTGCCCCAGATGCCCGAGAAGACGCGCTCGTGGCGGTGGAAGGAGCGCGAGGCGGTCGCCCGGCCCTCGGCCAGCCGCTGCCAGGCGGCGGCGCGGGCGTGGTTGCCCTTGGTCAGGAAGGGCATCAGCACCGGGGTCATCACCGGCTTGCCGACGAGGGCGGAGACCAGGACGGCCACCGCGACGCTGCCGCTGAGCAGGCCGTCCTTGGCGAGCATCATCCGGGCGTCGCCGGTGAGGAAGGTGAGCGCCAGGCCGGCCAGGTTGACCGCCAGCATCAGCGCGGCCCACAGGTTGAGGGTGCGCTCGCGCAGCAGGCCGAAGACCGTCCGGCCGGCCGGGACGGCGCTGCTCCAGGCGAGGGCGGCGAACTCGCTCATCCCGAAGGCCGAGTGGAGCAGGTAGTAGCCGGCCAGCGGGGCGGCGACGTCCAGGAGGAGCGGGCGGAACGCGGAGCCCACCGGGTTCGACTGCTTCTCCGCGCCGGCCGGGGTGGTGGCGGCCTCGGTGGCGACGGCGCTCAGGGTCTGGCTCATGGTGGGTTCCTCCCCGCTGGTGGCCGCGGGGCCGGTGCCCGCGTCGTGCCTCCAGTCTTCCGGCGCGACCCTCCGTCAGATCAGTGCCGTCCGTTGCCTGATCCGCATGACAGACGTCATGGTGCCCGTCATGACACCGCCTTCGCCGGGGTGCAGAGAAGGGCCGGTGACCTGTGCTTTCACGCCTCGGCCGCGGTGAACGTCCACAGCGCGCGGCCCAGCGTGTCCGCACAGCGCACGCCGTGGAAGCGCTCGTCCCCGGCCGAGAGGAAGCCGAGCGCGGTGCCCTCCAGCACGGCCCGGGCGGTGGCGTCGGCCCTCGTCCAGGCGCCGGTCAGGACGAGCACCCCGGCGACGAGCTCGGCGCGCCGGATCCGCGGCACCGCGGCGGTCAGCAGCGCGGCGTTGACGTCGTCCAGGTCGGCGGGGGAGAGGTACGCCTCGCCCGCGCCGGTGCGGTCCCGCTCGGCCCGGCGGCGCAGCTCGGGCAGGGCGTAGTGGCGGACGGCGGCCGCCGCGTCGTCCAGCGCCACCTGCCAGCGCGGTCCGGGCAGCACCTCCCACCACACGTCGTCGCCGACCGGCAGCACCTCGCCGATCCGGGCCCGCCAGGTCTCGATGCCGTGGACGGTCCGCGGGTCGGGCCGGTGCCCGGGCAGGCCGGCGGCGGCCCAGTCGGCGCGGCGGACGACGCTGAGGCCGAAGGTGAAGCGGACCCGGTCGGCGGCGGGCCGCTCGACCAGGCCGAGCAGCAGCCAGTGCGTCTCGTCCGGGAGGCTGAAGGTGCGGCGCCACCCGGTGAGGCCCAGGGCGCGCAGGGCGGGCGCGAGGTGGTCGCGCAGCCCCGCCGCGTGGAACTCGCGGGCGGCGGTCATGGAGGTCCTTCCGGGCGGCTGCGGGTGGCTGCGGGCGGGCCGGGCGCGGGGTCGGCGCAGGCCGGTGGGGCGGGGGCGCACGGAGGCGCGAGCGTGACGGACGGCACGCCCCGGACGGGGGCTGCGGTCACGAGGTGGCGGCGGGCCCGGTCGATTCGCCCACGGACAACGTAGGCCTGGCGGCCCCGCCGCGGCCGTGGGCGAAGGGCGGTCGTCCGCGGGACCTTGGGCCCCGGGCGGGCCGGTCCAAGGTCAGGCCCGCCCGCGCCGCGCGGATGGCGCATGATGTGGCGGGTGCAGAGTGCAGAGCGCCCCGGAGCGGGCACCGGCAGCCCCGAAGGCCGGTCCGGACCAGTACCACCCGCCGCCCCGCCACCGGGCCCGGCCCCCGCTCCCGCGGACCTGACCGAGGCGGTGCGGGCCGCGCAGGACGGTGACGAGGAGGCGTTCCGGCTCCTCTTCCGGACCGTCCAGCCCGGCCTGCTGCGCTACCTGCGGGTCCTCGTCGGGGGCCGGCCCGAGGACGCGCAGGACGCCGAGGACATCGCCTCCGAGACCTGGCTGCAGGTCGCCCGCGACCTGCGGGGCTTCTCCGGCGACGGCGACGGCTTCCGCGGCTGGGCGGCCACCATCGCCCGCAACCGCGCCCTGGACCACCTGCGGGCCCGGCGCCGCCGCCCGGTGGCCGACCTGCCGTTCGAGTACCTCGCCGAACTGTCCGCCGGGGACGACACCGCGGGCGCCGCGCTCGCCCGGGTCGGCACCGGCGACGCGCTCGCGCTGATCTCCCGGCTGCCGCGCGACCAGGCCGAGGCGGTGCTGCTGCGCGTGGTGATGGAGCTGGACGCGGAGAGCGCCGCGCAGGTGCTCGGCAAGCGGGCCGGCACCGTCCGGATGGCCGCCCACCGGGGGCTGCGGCGGCTCGCCAAGCTGCTGGAGCAGTCGTTCGGGCCCGGTGAGGGGCCGGGCGAGGGGCCGGGATCCGACCGCGGGATCCCGGCCGCGCGGGCGGCCGGACAGGAGCCGGGGGCACCCTCCGGGAGGGCCGCCCGGAAGGCCGCGAAAAAAGTTTCTCCGCAGGGTGTGACAGAACGCCGGGCCGCGACGCTGAAGGACATGAGATGAGCACCAACCGATCCCGTCGGATCGACCGTGATGCCGCCGAGCAGCTGCTCGGCGGTGCCGTGGGCGGCCCGTCGGCCGGGCAGGACGCCTCGCTCACCGGACCGGACGGCGACGCCGCCGGGCAGGTCGCCCGGGTACTCGCCGCGGCAGCCGCCCCGGCGACGGCCGCCGAGCTGACCGGGGAGCAGGCCGCCCTGACCGCGTTCCGGGAGGCCCGTCTCGCGCCCGACCCCGTAGCAACGACCGCAACGACCGCACCCGTCCGGAGACGACCGATGGCAACCGCCGCCCTCGCCAGGGCCTTCAGCACGAAGGCCGTTGCCGCCGTGCTGAGCGCCACGGCGCTGTGCGGGGTCGCGGTCGCCGCCGGCACCGGGAACCTGTCGATCGGCAGCGGCAGCGGCACCGAGCCCGAGCGCACCCTCGCGAGCGGCGGCGCCACGGGCGCGCTGCCCACGTCCGGGCACGGGCCGGGCACCACCACGCCGGGCGGCCAGTCCGCCCGGCCGTACAACGGCCCCTCCGCCGGCGGCTCCGGCGGAGGCGCTCAGGGTCTCGGGCCGTCGGCCTCGCCGACGCCCGGGACCCCCTCCGCGACGGGGCGGGCCACACCGCCCGCGTCCGCCGCGATGGTCGCCCTCTGCCACACGTTCACCGACCGGAAGGGCAAGGGCGAGCACCCGCGCCAGCTGGTCCTGGACCCGGTGTTCACCCTGCTGGTCGAGGAGGCGGGCGGCCCGGACAAGGTGGAGGACTACTGCGGGGAGGCGCTCGGCCGGGCGGGCGACGACGCCCACCGCAGCGCCACCCCGCAGCCGACGCACGACGACCGCCAGGGCTCCGGCTCCGGTGGCGCGGCAGGCTCCGGTGGCGCGGCCGGCTCCGGCGGTGGCAACGCGAACGGCTCCGGAGCCGCGGGCGGCAGCGGCGTCGACGGCGGCAAGGGCAACGGCGGTTCCGGCGGCAACGGCGGCGGGAACACCACCAACGGTGGCGGGCCCAAACCCGGCCGGACCACGCCGACGCTCCCGGCGTCGCCCGCACTGCCCGACGTCCGCCCCAGCGGGCAGGACCGGCAGGCCGCCCAGGGGTGACCCACAGGACTCCGGGTGGGCGGTGGGCGAATCCCCCCGGGCCCGCCGCCCACCCGGATAGCAGGACCGCAGGACCGCAGTACCCGGCACCACCGCAGTAACCAGCACCACCGCAGTAGCCAGCACCACCGCAGGACCTGCGGCACCGCGACACCCGCGGCGCCGCGGCGACCACCCGAGACCCCGGGTGGCCGGTCGGCTCCCCCGTGCCCACCGTCCACCCGGCCGGCCCCCGGCCGGACCGGCAGGCGCTCACCCCGGACGCGCCGCCGGCCCGGCCGGCCCGGAACGTGTGGCCCGCCCGCCCGCAGTCCGGGCGGGCCACACACACCCCGAACGGGCGGTCGGGGATCCGCTGCCCGGTTCCCCGGCCGCCTCCCCCTCCCGGGAGACGGGCCTCCCGGCAGGCGGGCTTCCCGGCAGGCGGGCTTCGTGGCAGGCAGGCGGAACCGCCGCCACCACGGCGCGCGTGGAGTCCTCCGGCGGCCTCGGCCGGGACCGGCCCGGACACCGCGCCGGGCGGCACGGACGCCGGCGGCTATCGTGCACGGGTGCACGAGGCGGTCCGGGACCCCGGGCCCGGCGTGAGGGGAGTTCCAGGTGATCGGACGGGCGCTCAACGGGCGTTACGAACTCGTCGAGATACTCGGCGTCGGCGGCATGGCCACCGTCTGGCGCGGGGTGGACCGCGTGCTGGGACGCCAGGTGGCCGTCAAGGTCCTCAACGGGGGCCTCGCCGACGACCCGCGCTTCGCCGAGCGGTTCTCCCGGGAGGCGCAGCACGCCGCGATGCTGGTGCACCCGAAGGTCGTCATGGTCTTCGACTCGGGCATGGACCAGGGTTCGCCGTACATCGTCATGGAGCTGGTGAACGGGCGCTCGCTGGCGGCCGTCCTCGCCCAGCAGCCGCAGCTGCCGGTGGAGCGCGCCGTGGGCATCGCGGCGGCGGTGTGCGAGGCGCTCGCGGTCGCGCACGCGGCCGGGCTGGTGCACCGGGACATCAAGCCGGGCAACATCATGATCACCGACGACGGCGGGGTGAAGGTCGTCGACTTCGGCATCGCCCGGGCCGGCTCCTCCAACAACCTGACCCAGACCGCCACGGTGCTCGGGACGGCCGCGTACCTGTCGCCCGAGCAGGCCACCGCCTCCGCGCTGGACGGCCGCACCGACCTCTACGCGGTCGGCTGCGTGCTGACCGAGATGCTGACCGGCGGGACGCCGTTCACCGCCGAGACCCCGGTGGCGATCGCGTTCAAGCACGTCAGCGAGCAGCCGCTGCCGCCGTCCGCGCGCCGTCCCGGGCTGCCGCCCGCGCTGGACGCCGTGGTGCTGCGGCTGCTCGCCAAGAACCCGGCCGACCGTCCGGCGGACGCCACCGCGGCGCGGGCCGAGCTCCTCGCCACCGTCCCCGGGCTGGCCGTGGGCGACCCGACGGCGGAGCTGCTCGCCACCGCCGCGCCCACCCAGATGCTGCCGCCGCTCCCGTCGAACCAGCAGCACACCACCGTGCTCCCGCCCCAGGCCCCCGCTGCCACCTCCCTGATGGCGCCGGTCCCGATGGCGCCCCCGGCGCCCGCCAGGCCCGCGCGCAGCCGCAAACCGCTCGTCCTGGGCGCCCTCGGCGTGGCCGGCCTGGCCGGGGTCACCGCCATCGCCCTCACAGCCTTCGACACGCCGCCGGGCAACGCGGCCGCCAAGAAGCCGGCCGCCGCCGCACCCGCGACCCAGGCGCCCGCGCCGGCCACGACCGCCCCGGGCCCGAGCGCCGCGCCCACCACCGTGCCCGGTCTGCCCGCCCCCACCCCGACCGTCCCGCGCAACCAGCCGCCGGCCGTGCAGTTGAACGCGCTGCGCCAGGCCGTCGCCCAGACCCAGGTGGGTGGGAAGGACCGCGGCGGTCAGGTGGAGCTCCTGCGCATCCTGGACGATGCCTCGGCGCGCCTCAACGAGGGCAGCCCCGACGACGCGGCCCAGGACCTGAAGGACGCCCAGAAGGTGGTCCGCGACATGAGCAAGCGGCACGCCATCGACGGCCCGACCACCAAGGACTGGAACGCCCGCCTCGGCGCGCTCTTCACCGCCCTCCACACGCAGGCGGACAACCAGAACGACTGAGGCGACGGCTCTGCGGGCGGTGGTGCTGCTCGGCCTGGTGGTTTTGTTCGTTGGTCCTGCCGGTCCTGCCGGTCAGGAGAGGTCCAGGCGGTCGCCGAGCCCCGCCGCAGCGAAAGCGGCCTCCAGCGCCTCGCGTCCCTCGGTGAAGTGCCCCCAGCTGTCGAAGTGCGCCGGCACGACGCGCCGTGCGCCGAGCAGGACGGCGGCCTCGGCGGCCTGCGCGCTGTCCAGGGTGAGCAGTGCGCCGTCGAAGCGCCGGGTGCGGGCGGCGCCGGCGAACAGGACCGCCGTGTCGACCGGGCCGAAGCGCTCGGCGATCTCCTTGACCAGCGGCAGCGAGGCGTTGTCGCCGCTGATGTAGACGGTCGGCAGGTCGGGGGCGGTCAGCACGAAGCCGATCACCTGGCCGATCACCGGTTCGCAGCCCTCGGGCCCGTGCAGGGCGGGCGCGGCGGTGACGGTGACGGTGCCGCCGTCCGGGCGGGTCAACTCCACCGAGTCCCAGGGGGCGAGGCCGCGCGCGGTGCCGCCGAGCCGCCCGGCGCCGCTGGTGGTGGTGAGCACGAGCGGGACGGTCGGCAGCAGGGCGCGGCCGGAGGCGTCCAGGTTGTCCGGGTGCTCGTCGTGGGAGAGCAGGACGGCGTCGACCGGGCCGAGGTCGGCGGGGGTGGTGGCGGAGGGCGCGGTCTTGGTGAGCGCGTAGCCGCTGCCGGTCGGGTAGTCGCCGGGCCCGTCGAAGGTCGGGTCGGTGAGGAAGCGCAGGCCGCCGAACTCGATGAGCGTGGTCGGGCCGCCGAAGACGCGGATGGTCGCCATGCTGGGTTCACCTCACGGGTAACTGCGGAATTTGACGTGATGAAACCTAACTGGCCATCACGGAAGAGCGCAAGGTTTAGCATGAGAACCGTGAGCGTCATGAAAGCCCCGGGCGAGACCGCCACCGCCCCTCCATCACCTGCGGCGGGCGCGGACCGGTACGTCGTCCTCGACTTCGCCAACAGCGAGCTCGTGCTGCCCGCCGGCCGCCTCGACCTGCTGGCCACCCCGGCCGCCGCCACTCGGTGGCTGGTCGAACGGGGGCTGGCCGGCGCTGACGCGGTGCTCCACGAGCCCTGCGCAGGACGGCTGCGCGAACTGCGCACCCACCTGCGGACCCTCCTCGCGGCGCGCAGCGGGGGGACGGTGCCGGCGCCCGAGGCCGTCGACGCGGTCAACGCGGCGCTGACCGCCACCCCCGTGGCCGCACTGCTGCACTGGGACGGAGAGGGCGGGCCATACCGTGCCGCGGTCCATCCGGCCGACCGGATCGCCGACCACGCCATGGCCGCGATCGCCGCCGACGCGGCGGACCTGCTCACCGGCCCGGACGCCGAACGCCTCGCCCCCTGCGGAGCGAGCCCGTGCACCCGCTTCCTGGTGCGTACCCACGCCGCCCGGCACTGGTGCTCGGTGCGCTGCGGCGACCGGGTGCGCGCGGCCCGGGCCTACGCCCGCCGCAGCCAGGCGAAGCAACCCGGATGACTGGAGCGCCAGTAAACGACCAGGGCCACAATGGGCGCATGCTGACCATCGGATCCCTCGTCCTCGGCGTCTCCGACATGGCCCGCGCCGTCGCGTTCTGGACGGCCGCCCTTGACTACGTGCCGCGCGGCGGCCTGGTCGAGGACGACTGGACGGTCCTCGAACCCGCAGCGGGCACGGGTGTCCAACTCGCCCTCGGGCTCAGCGAATCGCCCGTGCAGCGGCACCCGCGCGTGCACCTGGACCTTTATGCGCGCGACGCCGCCGACCAGGCCGCCGAGGTCGAGCGGCTGCTGGCACTGGGCGCCCGGGACGTCGACTGGGACCTGTACCCGGAGGACCCGGACTTCGTGGTGCTCGCCGACACCGAGGGCAACGTCTTCTGCGTCATCGACACCAGCCACGGCTGATGTGCGGAGTAGGAAGTCGGACGGGCCGACTTCCTACTCCCGGCTGCGTACGGTTACTTGAGGGGCGTGCCGCCCGAGTTGCGGTACGCGGTCGTCTTGTTGATCAGGTTCCCGCCGTCGGACTCGACCGTGGTCTGTTCCTGCTGCCCCGGGCCGAACAGGAGGGCGGCGACGTGCGCGTTCGCCACCTGGTCCATGTGCGAGAGGAACCAGTCGACCTTGTCGTCCTTGTAGTGGCCGAAGGTGTTGTTCTGCGCCATGTTGCCCAGGGGGATCTGCCACAGGACGACCGGCTTGCCCACCGACTCGGCCATCGTCTTGTACCACCCCAGTGCGGCGGCGGCCTTCTGGTCGTTCCAGAAGGTGTCACGGCCGCCGTTCGCCGGCAGCGCGTACCAGCCCGCGTCGCGGTCCACCACGTCGGCGACCAGGAAGTCGGCGCTCTTCGCCCCGAGGTCCGTGTAGTCGTTGACGCACTTCTGCATGTTGCTGGTCCAGTCCCAGCAGGTGAGGTGGAACCCGGCGCCGGTGTTCGGCGCGTACTTGTGCGCCATCGCTATCAGGCACTGGGCCAGGCCGACGGCGCTGTTCTCCTGCGATCCGCAGTCCGTCGGGTTCGCGGCCTTGACCTGCGCGGCGATCTGGTGCGGGTTGCCGAGCGACCGGACGTAGCCCCAGAAGTCGGGCTCGATGTCGATCGCGTCCTGCGAGTTGCCGATCTTCTGGAGGAAGAAGCGGTAGTCGTTCATGTAGCGGGTGAGCAGGTCGGCCCTGTTGATGGCGACGACCTCGCCCGGGCCGTCGCCCTGGCCCGCCAGGTCTCCGAGGTCGCGCAGCGAGTACCAGGTCCAGAAGTTCTTCTGCGGGCGCGGCTTGCCCTGGTACGTCGCCTTGGTCACGTGGTCGTCGTTCCAGGTCACGTAGAAGCCGGGCGCGGTGGTCTCGCCGCTCCAGCAGCCCCACCAGCTCGACCACGCGGCCTTGCAGAGCGCTGCCGAGTAGTAGTCCGACGAGGGCGCGGGCTGGCTGTGCACGTAGGCGTAGCGCATGTCGAACGGCGCGGCGCTCGTCGAGGCCTCGTTCATCATGCCGCCGACGAGCACCGTGTTGCTGCCCATGAAGGTCTTCGTCGAGCTCCCGCCGGCGGGGGCGGCCGCAGACGTCGGAGCGGGGGCCGGCGGCGCCGACGCCGGGCGGGTGCCGCTCGGAGCCTGGCTCGCGGGAACGCCGGCGCCGGGCTTGGCAGGCGCGGAAGGCTTGGCGGCTGTGGTGGGCGCAGCAGGCGTGGTGGGCGTGGCGCCGCTGCCGGAGCTCCCCGCGTTCCCGGTGCCGCTGACGCTGCCGGCCGGGACGAGCTGCCACTGCTGCTGGGGGCCGTTCCAGTCGTGGTACTGGGCGATGTGGCTCCCCTCTGTCTTGGACCCGCCCGGGACCTCGACGGCCTTGCCGCTGAAGCGGTTGATCAGACGCACGTAGCCGTCCGACGAGTTCTCCATGTGGAACTGCTGGTTGGCGCCGTTCAGGTCGCTCCACTGCACCAGCTCGGAGCCCTCGGTCCTCGACCAGTCGTAGTCGTCCAGCACCTTGCCGGAGTTCCGGTTCTGCAGCCGGTAGTTCCCGTCACCCGAGTCGATGAACTTCCACTGCTGGTTGGTCCCGCCGTTGCGGCTCCACTGCGCCAGCGGAGCACCGTCGTTCGTGGCGTAGGCGGGGGCGTCCAACGCCTCGCCGGTGCTGCGGTTGACCAGGACGTACCAGGCGTTCGTGTCCACGGTTCCCGCCGAGGCCGTGTTGACCACGACCACCGAGCCGCCCACGACCGCCAGACCGACGGCCGCCCAGAGACTCCGACGCTGGTACAACCGACGGCTGCGGTGCTTCTGCCTCCGGCCTGGCTCGGCAGAGCGGGACGACGCCTCCGGTGAGGTGGATGAGTGAGGGAACATGGCGATGCTCTCTTTCAGCCGGTGCCTTTGACCAGACCGCCTGTCCGGACACCACCCAGTTGTCACCGCCCTCGGAAAGGTTGCCGCGGCCCGCGAAGATTCTTTTCGGGCACCGCGCGCCGGCCGGGAGCCCCGCTGCGGGCCGGGCCGCTACCGGGTGTGTTCGCCCGCCTTGATGGCGCGGAGGAGCGCGGCGAGGCGAGGAGGGGTGGTGCGGAGGATGGTTTCGCCGTCGTCGGACTCGCGGAGCTCGATCGCCCCACCGGCCGTACGGATCTCGACGCAGGTGTCATTTGCGCCGGAGTAGCTGGACTTCTGCCACTCGGACCTAGCCATGTTTACGTTCCGTCTCTTCCTTGACTCTTTCGATGAATCCGCGCGACTCATCCTGTGACAGGGCTACTGATCCCATGTGGGTGAGAATCTCGCGGAAGAACCCAAGCTTGGGCGGGGAGTTGTAGATCTGACTCCCGTGGCCGGTATCCATCTGAACAGTGTCCAGCTCGGGTAGCGGGCCGTGAGCGTACGTGAAGTTCTCGCTGGGGCCGGGCAGCGTTTCGATATCGAACGGGACGACGCGAACGGAGATTCCCGGCTTCTGCGAGTCCTCGACGAGTGCGCCGAGTTGCTCGACGAGAACCTTCGGGCCACTGAACTGCATCCGCAGGGCAGCCTCGTGGACGAATGCGGTGAGGGGAGTCGCCCCGGACCTTACCGTCAGCTGGCGCTGCATCCGGAAGGCAGTCCTGAGATCGATCTCATGGCGAGCAGGGGTGGGGAAGGCCCGGCTGAAGACAGCCGAGGCGTACGCGCCCGTCTGAAGTAGGCCTGGGATGAAGGTGATTGTGAAGAGATCGAGCCTCTGTGCGTGGCCTTCGAGCTCGGCCACGTCAAGGAAGTCGTCCGACAGCGTTCCGCGGTACTCCTCCCACCACCCTCGCCCGCGCTCGGTGATGATGGTGGCAAGGGCGTCGATGAACGCTTCATTCGTGCAACTGCATGCGGCGGCAATCACGCGCAGACGATCCGCACTGATGCCGATCCTTCCCGACTCCATCTGTGTCACCTGGGCAGGGCTCATGCCGACAGCTCGCCCGAGCTGCGTGCCACCGAGTCCCGCCAGCTCGCGCATTCTCCGCAGTTCGATTCCGAGCCTGCGTTGGCGGAGCGTTGGGTTCGAGCGTGGCGGCATGACGTCCTTCCGGGTGTGGTCCGGCCAAGTGTGCCGCGCGGCCTGAGCGCCGGTCCACCACGTACCACCGTAGAGGGAACTTCCCAAGAGGGTGGAAATTTGGATACTCATGTGCGCTATGGTCGGTGTCACATCAATCCGACGGGTCGTCAGTAATGCACCGCTGTCGCACCGCAGAGCAGCCATGCCCGTTGCCTGGCCTGGCTCACGGTGACGTATCCGTCCACGTTCACTCACGCCTCGGGAGTTCTCCCATGCGTCACCTCAACACGCCCTCCCTCACCATCTGCCGCCAGTCCCTCCGCGACGCGATGACCCGCGCCGGCTGGCCGCCCTCCGCCATCGCCGATGCCGAACTCGCCCTCGCCGAGCTCCTCGTGAACGCCTGGCGGCACGGCGAGACCCCCGCGCCGGTCGTCGAGATCATCGCGATCAACAACACCCTCCGGGTCTCCGTCGCCGACGAGAGCCCCACCCTCCCCCAGCAGCGCTCCCTCCCCGAACTGGCCGAGTCCGGCCGGGGCCTCCAGCTCGTCGCCGGGCTCTCCCGCCGCTGGGGCGTCGACCCGCAGCAGCGTGGCAAGTCCGTGTGGTTCGAGTGCGAGCTGGACGCCGCCTGATGGCCGCCCGCCGCCGGCGCCCGATGCTGCCGACCGACCCCCGGATCCGGGGCTACACCGACGATCACATCCGCACCCTGCTCGCCGAAGTCCAGGAGCGCGGCCGGGAGTTCGGCCTGATCTTCCCCTCCGCCTGCACCGACAAGACCATCGACGGCCGCGTCCTCGTCCGCTTCAACACGGCCCCCGCCTCGACCCTCCTCAACCTCCTCTCCCTCCTCCTCGACGTCGGCCGGGAGCGGGGCACCCCGTGCGGTTCCTGATCGCGGCGGCCTTCGCCGTCCTCCTCGCCCTCGCGATCGCCACCGTCGTCCTCGGCGTCGTCACCGCCCTGCGCGCGACCCCTCCCCACGAGGACGACTGACCCGACCGGACGCCCGGCGGGTCGCGTGCACAGGCCCGCCGCGCCCGATCAGCCCTGCCGTCGGATCCGGTTCTCGACGTTCGACCGGATCGCCCGCGACAGCGTGCCGGCCGCCGTCGCGAGGAACACGAAGTTGTACCCGATCTGCAGGACCACCACGAGCCGCGCCGCCTGCCCCGACGGCGTGATGTCGCCGTACCCGACCGTCGCCATCGTCACGACCGTGAAGTACAGCGCGTCCAGCCGGGTCTCCAGCCCGTTGAACTCCGCCTTGCGCGCGCCCAGCACGTAGTACGTCGCCGCGTAGATCGTCATCGTCAGGCAGATCAGGAAGATCAGCCAGACCACCGGACGCTTCGCCGTCCCGCGCATCACACCGACGATCTTGGCCACCAGCGTGCCCGTCAGCCCGGCCAGCGCCCCCACGAAGACCCCCCAGCTCACCACCGGCCGACGGTCGCCGAACCACTCCAGCGGCAGCGTGAAGTACCCGACCATCAGCAGCGTGAACGAGCCCAGCAGCCAGTACCAGGCCCGTACGTCGGCAGGTGGCGGCGGGTTCTCGGACATCCCGTTCAGCCTCCCCCGGCCGCCCCCTGGGCGCCCGTCCGTCTGCTCCGTCCGGGCTCGTCCAGCAGCTCCAGCACCGAGAGAACGCCCATCAGCCCGAGCGCCAGGCAGAGCGTCACCAGCGCCGTCGGACGGTCCCACAGCACGAAGGCCAGTGCCGCCCCCGCGACCGCCGCCCAGCCCAGCCACGCCTTCCAGCGGTGCACGAAGCGCCCGACCGGCCCGAGCCGCAGTCCGGCCCGCTCGGCCACCCGCCGCACCGCGCCCAGTCCGGCCCGCCACATCCCGCGCACTGTCCCGGCCCGGCGCCCGGAGCCGCTGATCCAGGCGCCCAGCGCCACCAGCAGCCCGAGCGCGACCACCACCCGGACGGCGGAGCGCAGGTAGCGCACGAGGGTGTCGTAGACGGCGTGCGCGGCGGCCTGGTCCACGCCGGCCGGGAGCGCGTCCAGGTAGACGGCCCGGAAGACGCTCAGCCCGATGCCCAGCAGCAGGGCCCCGCCGGCCATGCCGAGCGCCGCCGTGACCACGGCCCGGCGGCGCCGGACGGCCAGCAGCACTCCGCCCGTCGCGCAGGCCACGGCCAGGACCGGCACCCAGAAGCCGGCCACGTCGAGCAGCCGCAGGCCGGTGCGCACCTTCGGGACGGCGTCGGACTGCACCAGCGTGTACGAGGTGTGGATCTCCGGGATCTTCGAGGCGATGGACAGCCCGTTGTCGACGAGCGCCGTCTTCACCCGGGCGATCAGCGGGGCGAGGTCGAGCACCACGGTGTTGCCCTTGAGCTCGACGGCGCCGCCGCCCTGCCCGGTCAGCATCCGGCCGATCGCGGCGTGCGCCTCCCGGTTGGCGTCCGTCCAGACGGTGGCGAAGGCGTCGCTGTCCACGACGCGCTGGACCTGGGTGTGGACGAAGCCGGCGATCCCGTCGCCGAGGGCCTGGCCGATGCTGCCCAGCAGCGCGCCGAGCACGGGCCGGTCGTCCGGCGCGACGTCGTCGAGCAGCGAGTCGACGGGGAGCTGCTTCACGATCTCGTCGGTCACCCGGTTCGTCACGGCGGCGCGGATCGCGGGGTCCCGGGCGAGCGGGGCGATCGTGGCCACGTAGCGGTCGGTGTCGGAGACCTCGGACTTCGCCCACACGGCGACGGCGCCGAGCGGCGTCAGCAGGCAGGCCAGCAGGACCAGCAGGACGGCGAACGCGGACCGCACCCGGTGGCGCGGCGGGCGGGCCCGCAACTCCTCGGCGAGCCGTGCCTCGTGGGCCTCGACGGCGCTCAGCCGGGCCCGCAGGTCGGCCAGTTCGTCGGGTGGTTCGCCGGGCGGTTCGTCAGGGGAGGCGCCCGGCCCGTCGGTCGGCATGCCACGACTCCGTTCGTCCGGTCGGTGCCTCCCAGGAGACAACGGATCACGGTGACCGGCCAGTCGGGGGCGTCCGGGAACGACGGAGGCCCCCGGCGCCGTCGCGGTGACGGTGCCGGGGGCCTCCGGAAGGTCCGACGGGACTCAGGCGGTCGTCTCGGGCCGCGGGGTCTCGGTCGCCTTGGTGACGTTCGTCGGGGTGACGGCCGGGCGGTCGGCCGGCTGCTGGGCGGTGCTCTGCGCGGTGCCCGCGGCCTCGGCCGGGGTGTCGTCCTCGCGCATCGCCTTCGTCTCCGCCTTCAGGATGCGCATCGACTTGCCGAGGCCACGGGCCATCTCCGGCAGCTTCTTCGATCCGAACAGCAGGACTACGACCGCCAGCACCACCAAGATGTGCCAGGGCTCAAGACCGTTCCGCAGCATCCCTGGCCACCGGTCCCTTCTTGTCTAGAGTCACGGGAGGGCAAAGTACCCGTCCGGCCAGTATGCCTGGCCCCGGTGCGGAACGGATACACCGGCCGGGAAACGCTGGCCGAAAAGCGGGTGCCGCTCAAGCGGACCGCGAGTGCCGTGGTCCCGGCCGGTGCGTCCCGACCGGGGTGTCGAACGTCACAGCCGAAGGTCGCGGTCGCGGGCCACGGTCGAAGGTCGCGGGGGCTCAGTAGACGAAGGGGACGAGCCGCTTCGACTCCCGCCGGTACTGCGCGTACGCGGGGCCGAGGGCGGCCACCAGCAGGCGCTCCTCGGCGGCGATCCGCCAGCCGTAGGCGGCCAGCAGCAGCGCGAACACGACCACGGTGGCCGGCCAGCTGCCCAGGCCGAGCGCGTAGCCCGTCCACACCAGCAGGCTGCCGCAGTAGCCGGGGTGGCGGATCAGCCGGTACGGGCCGGTGCGGACGACCTCCTGGGTGTCGACGGTGCGCAGGGTGTGGGTGTAGAAGCGGCCCAGGGTGCGCATGCCCCAGGCCCGCAGGGCCAGCCCGGCGGCGATCAGGGCGACGCCGAACCAGCGCGCCCACACGGGCAGTTCGCCGACCGACGCGCGGCCGAGGAGGACGATCACCAGGACGGAGGCGGCGTAGCAGGCGAGCAGCAGCCGGGTCGAGCCGCGGTCGCGGTCGTCCGCGCGCCAGGTGCCGGCGGCGGAGTCGTCGCGGCGGCGCAGCAGCAGCTCGTACCCGGCCCAGGCGAGGACACCGAGGACGGAGAGCAGGCTCGGCAGGGACATGGTGGGGCTCCTGACGCTCGTGGACCAGGGCACGGGCCTCGCAACGGGGGCCGCGTACCCACCACGGTCCTCTTGCCCGCCCGGCCCCGCACGGACCCGGGGGTGGACGCGCGGGCTTCCACCCCCGGGTGGAGCGTCAGTCCGTCCGCCGGGCCAGCAGGTAGCCGCGCCGGGTCGGGGCCTCCTCGGGCAGGCCCTCGCGCTCCAGCCGGGCCTCGACGGCGAACCCGGCGGCGGTGAGGTGCGCGACGACGGCGTCCGTCTGCAGGAAGTGGAAGTCCACGTCGACCTGGTGGCCCCACCACTCGTCCAGCCGCCGCACCTCGGTGCCCAGGTGGAACGAGACCAGCAGGAAGCCGCCGGGCCGCAGCACCCGCCGCATCTCGGCGAACGCGGGCGCCAGCTCGCCGGGTTCGAGGTGGATCACCGAGTAGAGCGCCACCGCCGCCGCGAACTCGCCGTCCCGGGCGGGCAGGTCGAGCAGGTCGCCGGTGCGGAACTCGGCCTTCGGGTGCTCGCGGCGGGCCAGCTCCACCATGCGGGGGGAGAGGTCGATCCCGACGACCTCGGCGCCGTGTCCGGCGAGCCACCCCGCCACGTGCCCCGGCCCGCACCCGAGGTCCGCGACGACCCCGCCGGCGGCCTCCGCCACGACCACCCAGAGCAGGGCCCGGTCGACCGGCTTGTGCGCCAGCTCGTCCCCGATCCGTTCGAGGTACTCCTCCGCCACCGTGTCGTAACTCCCGCGCACGCGCGTGTGATCAGCAACCATGGCCCCACCTTGGCACCCGGGACGGCGCCCGCGGGGCGCTTTTCCGCAACCAGGGGAACGGCTGACGACCCCCGCCCCGGCCCGGCTCGAACACGGCTGGTCCCCTCCACAACGGGCCGGCGCTTAGGGGTATGGGCACCGGCCGACGCGGGGCAGTGGTCAGCCTAATCGGTTCCCTGGAACGGCGAAGAGCCCCCGCCCGGGTGGGCAGGGGCTCCTGATGACGCGCGTTGGCACCGGCCGGTGGGGGGGCTCAGGCGTTGACGGCCTCGGAGGCGGTCTCCGGGGCGGCGGCGGCCGGGGCAGCGGCCGGGGCGGCGGCCGGGAGGTGGCGCATCAGGCGGTAGGCCAGGGCGGCGGCGCCGAGGGTGAAGACCAGGCCGACGACGGCCGCCACGTGCAGCCCGTCCGTGAAGGCGCCCCGGGCGGTGTCCAGCAGGTCGGTGCCGAGCCGGCCCGGGAGGTGCGCGGCCACGGTGACCGCGCCGCCGAGGGTGTCCTGGGCCGCGCGGGCGGCCTCGCCGTCCACGCCCGCCGGGAGGGCGCCGTCCAGCTGGTGGCGGTAGACCGCGGCGCCCGCCGCGCCGAGCAGCGCGATGCCCAGCGAGCTGCCGAGCTCGACGGCGGTCTCGGAGGTGGCCGAGGCGGCGCCGGCCCGCTCGGCGGGGGCCGCGGAGACGACCATCTCGGCGGTCATCGTCATGGTGCCGACGGTGCCGGCGGCCAGCACGCCCGCCGCGGTGAGGATGAGGGCGAGCGGCGAGTCCGCGCCGACCTGCGTCATCATCGCGAAGCCCGCCGAGCCGATCACGAACCCGCCGCTCATCAGCACCGCCGGGCGGACCTTCCCGGCAAGCGCCGCGCCGAGGCCGACCGCCGCGCCGACGCCGACGCTCGGCACCAGCGACCAGAGCGAGGCGGTGAGCGGGCTCATGCCCTTGACGAGCTGCAGGTACTGCGAGGTGAAGAGGGCGAAGCCCATCATCGCGAACATCGCGACGGTGTTGACGCTGATCGCCCCGCTGAAGGTGCGGATCCTGAACAGGCCGAGGTCGAGCAGCGGCTCGGCGGCGGTGCGCTGGCGCCACACGAACGCGGCGGCGAGCAGCAGTCCGGCCGGGACGGCGAGCGCGGGCAGCAGGCTCCAGCCGTCCACCGCGAGGGTCTTCACGCCGTAGACGAGCGGCAGGACCGCGGCCGTCGAGAGCGCGGCGCCGGGCAGGTCGAAGCGGCCGGTGCGGGCGGTGGCGCGGTACTCGGGGAGCAGCGCGGGGGCGGCGACCAGCACGAGGGCCATCACCGGGACGGCGAGCAGGAACGCGGAGCCCCACCAGAAGTGGTCGAGCAGCAGGCCGCCGGCGACCGGGCCGAGGGTGGCGCCGGCGGTGAGGACGCCGCCCCAGGCGCCGAGCGCGGCCTGCCGCTGCTTGGGGTCGTGGAACATGTTGCGGATCAGCGCGAGCGTCGAGGGCATCACGGTGGCCCCGGCCGTGCCGAGCAGGGCCCGGGCGGCGATCAGCTGCCACGCGCTGTCGGCCCAGGCGGCCAGCAGCGAGGCGCCGATGAACCCGGCGGCGCCGATCATCAGCAGCCGGCGGCGACCGATCCGGTCGCCGAGCGCGCCCATCGTGATGAGCAGGCCGGCCAGCAGGAACGAGTACATGTCCATGATCCACAGCTGCTGGGTGCCGCTGGGGGCGAGCGTCGTGGAGATGTAGGGGACGGCGAAGAAGAGGACGCCCATGTCCATGGCGAGGACGAGGGTCGGCAGCAGGAGGACGGCCAGGCCGAGCCATTCGCGACGGCCTGCGCGGCCGGTGGTTGCGGTCATGGGAAGTACCGTACGAGCGTTTCAGACACTTGTCTAGTACGGGTGTGTAAATCGATCGTGCGAGACGAAAGTGTCAGACGCCAGTGCAAGACAACTGTGCAGTCCTTCCGTAGGATCGGGGCCATGGGAAACCGCGAAGACCTCATGGCGGGCGCCAAGCGCTGCCTGTACGAGAAGGGCTACGGGCGCACCACCGCCCGGGACGTCGCCACCGCCTCCGGCGTCAGCCTGGCCGCCATCGGCTACCACTTCGGCTCGAAGGACGCGCTGCTCAACGCGGCGATGATCGAGGCGATCGGCGAGATGGGCATGGCCCTGGGCGCCGTGGTCAACGCCGCGAACGAGGCCACGGGCGACCCCGAGGAGCGCTTCGTCGCGGTGTGGGAGGGCCTCAAGGCCGTCTTCGAGGAGCACCGCGGCCTCTGGGCGTCCCAGTTCGAGGCGCTCGCGCAGGCCGGGCACGCGCCCGAGCTGGCGCAAGCGCTCTCGGAGGCGCAGAAGGAGGGCCGGCTCGGCCTGGCCGCGCTGTTCCAGGGGCTGCCCGAGGTGCCGGAGACCGAGGACGAACTCGCCCGCGGCGCCTTCTACCAGGCCCTCCTGGCCGGATCCGTCGCCCAGTGGCTGGCCGCGCCCGAACTCGCCCCGTCCGGGCGGGACTTCCTGCGCGGGCTGCGGCTGGTCGCGGCGAGCGTGCCGGAGTCCGCCGCGCACTGACCCGCACTGACCGCACGACGACCGCACGATGACCACACGCTGACCGCACGCGTGGTGGCCGTCAGGTCGTGACGACCGTCAGCAGCACCACCGAGTCCACGTGCGCCAGCAGCCCGTGCCGCTCCTGCGGAACGGGCGCCAACTGGCCCGCCGACAGCTCCTGGTGCTGCCCGGCCACCGTCAGCGCGACCCGGCCGCGCAGCACCTGCACGCTGCCGGCCGTCGGCGGGGTGTGCTCGTCCAGCGCGGTGCCGCCGGCCAGGGCGATCACGGTCTGCCGCAGCACCCCGTCGTGCAGCACGAGGTGGGCGCTGCGCCCGTGCGGGCTCTCGGCGGCCTTCGCGGCGTGCTCCACGGCGAGCTGTTCGAGATCGGGCATCGCGGCGTCCTCCTGCCTGTCAGCCCAGGTTGGCGGACGTGGCGGGCTCGCGCACCCGGAACCGCTCGGCGTGCGGGCCCCGTGCACCCGGGGCTGCTCGGCGTGCGGGCCCGCGCACCCGGAGCCGCTCGGCGTGCGGGCCCCGCGCGGTGCCCGCATCGTGGAGGCATGGCGACCAACGAGAGTTACCTCAGCGGGTTCCGGGTCAACCGCTCGCTGCTGACCGGCGGCGCGATGCTCACGGGCATCGGCGCGGCGCTCGGCGCGGCCGGGGTGGCAATGGTGTGCGTGGCGCTGGCCACCGCGGGCCGTGACTGGGTGCGCAGCCGGGAGACCCCGCCCACCGCCCTGGCCCAACGGGCGATGCACGAGGCCCGGGTGGCCTCCGCCGCCGGCTGGCAGGCCTGGCGCACCGAGCACGGCTCGCCGAACTGACGTTCACCCGTCCGGCGCAGCCGCCGCACCGGCGCCGGACGGGGTACGGCGGGCCGCCATGGGGGTGCGGCCCGCCGCAGTCGTGGATCCGCCGCCGGCCTACAGGCCGAGCGACTTGGCGATGATGCTGCGCATGACCTCGCTGGTGCCGCCGTAGATCCGGAAGACCCGGTTGTCGGTGTAGAGCCGGGCGATCGGGTACTCCAGGATGTAGCCGTAACCGCCGTGCAGCTGGAGGCACTTGTCGATGACGGTGGACGCCGACTCGGTGCAGAACAGCTTCGCGGCGGCCGCGTCGGCGACGGTCAGCTCGCCCTGCTGGTAGAGCTCCAGTGCGCGGTCCACCATCGACTGCTGCGCCACCACCTGGGCCTCGCAGTCCGCCAGGGTGAACTTGGTGTTCTGGAACTCGGCGACGGCCTTGCCGAACACCTTGCGGTCCTTGACGTACTGCACCGCGAACCGCACCGCCGCCGCGGCCGCCGCGTAGGCGCCGACCGCGATCGCGAGCCGCTCCTGCACGAGGTTGTGGGTCAGGTAGGCGAAGGCCCTGCCCTCCTCGCCGAGCAGGTTCTCCACCGGCACCTTGACGTCGCTGAACGCCAGCTCGGCGGTGTCCGACGTGCGCAGGCCGATCTTCTGCAGCTTGCGGCCGACGGTGTAGCCCTCGGAGTCCGTGTTCACGCAGAGGATGGAGAGCCCGGCCCGGCGGTTCTCCGGGTCGTACGGGGAGGTGCGGCAGATGACCAGGACGAGGTCGGCCAGCACGCCGCCGGTGATGAAGGTCTTGGCGCCGTTGAGGACGTAGTGGGTGCCGTCCTCGGACAGGCGCGCGTGGGTGGTGATGCCCGCGAGGTCGGAGCCGGCGCCGGGCTCGGTCATCGCGATCGCCGTCATGATGTCGCCCGAGACGAAGCCGGGCAGCCACCGCTGCTTCTGCTCCTCGGTGGCGTACTCCAGCAGGTACGGCAGCACGAGCCCGGTGTGCACCCCGGACGAGCCGAAGCTGACGCCCGCGCGGGCGACCTCCTCGGCGACCACCGCCTGGTACTTGAAACCGCTCTCGCCGGCGCCGCCGTACTCCTCCGGCACCTCGATGCCGTAGACGCCGAGCGCGCCGAGCTGCCGGTAGAAGTCGCGCGGGGGGTGGCCGTCGGCCTCCCAGCTCTCGTAGACCGGGACGACCTCGTTGGCGATGAAGTCCCGGATGGTCTCCCGGAAGGCCTCGTGGTCCTCGGTGAACACGGTGCGGCGCACGCGGGCGCTCCCTTCGGTGGTGCCGGTCGCGGCTGAAGGTGCAGCTGAAGGTGCCAGGTGTTGCCTGGTGATGGCCTCACAAGTTAATCCCCGGTAGCTTCGGCTGTCCAGGGTCGGCGCGGCGCCGGACGCCCGGTGGCCGTTGGGCGAGGGCCATGACAAGTGAATCCTTGCTAGCCTTCCCTCGGTGTTCCGGCCGGGCGCCGTGGCGACCGGGCAGGCAGCGGCGGGACTGCGGGAGGGGCGGCAGCATGGTGGTCCGACGGCCCCCGGGGCGGCGCGCCCAGATCCTCGCGGTGGCGGCCGACCGCTTCCACCGCAGCGGCTACCACCAGGTCTCGATGACCGAGGTCGCCGCCGGCGTCGGCATCACCGCGCCCGCCCTCTACCGGCACTTCCGCGGCAAGCCCGAACTCCTCGACCGCGCCGTCCGGCTCGGCCTGGACGCGCTCGCCGACGGGCTGCGCGCCGCCGGCTCCACCGCCGGTCTGGGCGCCGCACTGGCCGCCGTCGCCGTCGGGCACCGGCCGCTCGGCACCCTCGTGCAGCGCGACGCCCGGCTGCTGCCGCCGGCCCGGCGGGCGGCCCTGCGCCGCGAACTGCGGGCGGACGTGGCCGCCATGACCGCCGTCCTGCGCGCCGAGCGCCCGGAACTGCCGGAGCCGGACGTCGAGTTGCTCTGCTGGTCGGCACTCTCGGCCTGCGCCGGGCTCTCCTACCAGTCGGCGGCGCCGCAGCCCCGGCGGGCCGAGGCGGTGCTGCGCGAGGTGGTCGCGGCCGTCCTCGCGGTGACCTTCGACGGCGCCGGTTCCGGGAGCGGGGACGGCGCCGCGCCCGCCGCCGTCCCCGGGCGGCAGCCCCGGCGGGAGGAACTGCTCGCGGCGGCCGTCCGGCTGTTCCACGAGCGCGGCTTCGACAACGTCAGCACCGACCAGCTCGGCGCCGCCGTCGGCATCTCGGGCCCCAGCGTCTACCGGCACTTCGACAGCAAGGCGCAGCTGCTCGCCGCCTCGCTGGTCCGCAGCCGCGAGCGCCTGTGGCACGAGGTGGAGGGCGCGATCTCGGCCGCGGCCGGGCCGGAGGAGGCGCTGGCGGCCGGCCTGGCGGCGTACGTCGGCTTCGCGCGGTGCAACGGCGACTACCTGGGCGCGATGCTCAGCGAGACGGAACGGCTGGCCCCGCCGGACCGGCGCGTCGCGGTGGACTTCCGCCGGGACTTCCTGCGGACCTGGGTCGGCCTGCTGCGCCGGGTGCGGCCGGAGTACGACGCGGCTGAGGCCAGGATCCGCGTCCACGCGCTGTTCGCCCTGGTCAACGACGGGGTCCGGAACCGCCCGCACAGCGCCCGCCCGGACCTCGGCGACTGCCTCCTGCGGCTGGCCCGGGCCGTCCTCGGCGTGTCCTGAGCGCCGTCTCCCGAAGGGGCCGGACAAGGGGCCGGACAAGGGGCCGGGCCGGCCGCCCGCTCCGCGCTGGTGGGGCGGGCAGCCGGCCCGTGTGGGGCCAGGCTGCGCCGAGGGCAGTGGACGCGGCCTAGTAGAGGACGTGCGGGTAGTACACGCGGGTGTCGAGATTGCCGTTGCCCTGCAGGGCGCCGATGTTGCCGCCGTTGCCGGTCGCGGCGAGGCCGTTGTTCTGGTTGCTCGCACCCGAACCGGTGGCCGTCTGCTGGGTGCTGACCACGTTCCCGTGGACGTTGCCGATGATGTTGTTCGAGCCGGTGTTGCTCACGACGCTGCTGTTGGAGTGCTGGTCCGCGCCGGCGGCGTTGTCGGCGTGCGCGGTGGCGGCACCGACGCCGACGAGGAGGAAGGCACCGAGGGCGGTGACGGCGGCGGCTGCACGAATACGGGACACGCTGGTCTCCCTGAGCTGGACTTGCGAAATGTGGCGCGATCCGGAGTGGCCGCTCCGTGGCGCCGTTGCCTGACGTCGCGTGATCAGCATTCACCAGGGGAGCGGGCGAACTCCACCAAATGGGTGGCAATTCCCCCGATGGTGTCATCGTGCGGGCATTTCCGGTGGGTCGGCGGGCCCGTACATCTCCGGTCAAGTATTCCTGCGCGGTGGAGAGTTGGTGGAGGGGTCGAATGGGGTCGACAACACCCGCCGGTCAACACGGAGTTGACCAGGCACCGTCAGAGAGAAAGAAATGGTCGCCGGATAGTCGCACTGGCACACTGGGTTCCCATGTCTGAAGGTCTCCCGCCCGACCACGCCCCGGCCGAGGATCTGCGTACGACCGAGGTCGACCTCGGCGGCCTGGTGAACGTCCTCGCCACGCACCTCTACTCCACCCCGCTGGTCGCCCTGCGCGAACTCGTCCAGAACGCCCACGACTCGCACACCCGCCGCCTCCTGGAGGACCCGGACGGCGCCCACCGCCAGCTGATCCGGGTGCGCGGCGACGCCGTCCGCCGCACGGTCGCCGTCGAGGACACCGGAGCCGGCCTCACCGAGCCGGAGATCCACGCCTACCTCGCGACCGTCGGCACCGGCTACACCCGGATGCTGCGCGAACTCACCGGCGACCAGGACCTGATCGGCGCCTTCGGCCTCGGCTTCCTGTCCGCCTTCTCGGTGGCCGACGAGGTCGTCGTCACCACCACCTCCCACCGCGAACCCGGCCTCGGCCACCGCTACCGCAGCCGCGGCGGCCAGCAGTACCTCGTCGAACCGGTGCCCGCCCGGCCGCAGCCCGGCACGGTCGTCGAGCTGACGCTCAAGGCCGAACACGCCCACCTCGCCGACGAGGACGCCCTGCGCGAGGTGCTCTCCCGGTACTGCGTGCTGCTGCCGATCCCGGTCCTCGTCGGCGACGACGAGGAGCCCGTCAACGCCGTCGACGTGCCCTGGCGCCGCCCCTCCGCCGGGGATCCGCACGAGGCCCGGATGCGCTTCGCCGCCGCCTTCGGCCGCCGCTTCGAGCCGCTCACCGCCTTCCCGGTCGAGCCGGTCGACGGCGGCACCGACGCGATCGGCCTCCTGTGGGTCCAGGACGGCGGCACCTACGGCAGCAGCGACAACCGCGACCTCGCCGTCTACCTGCGCGGCATGCTGCTCGCCGACGACGCCCGCGACCTCCTGCCCGGCTGGGCCGGGTTCATCGGCGGCGTCGTCGAGTCCAGCCGCCTCACCCCCACCGCCAGCCGCGAGGACCTCCAGCGCGACGAGCACTACCGCGCGCTCCAGCGGACCCTCACCGACGCCATCGTCGACGGCCTGTACGAGACCGCCCGGCTGCGGCCCGCCGCCTGGCGCCGCATCCTCACCCGGCACGGCCAGGACCTCCTCGGCGCCGCGCTCTGCGACGACCGGCTGTTCACGCTGCTCGCCGACGACGTCCCGGTGCCCACCTCCCAGGGCGACCTGACCGCGGGCGCCCTGCGCGCCGCCGGAGGGGGCGCGGTGCACGTCGCGCTCGGCAGCGGCGGGGGCTTCGAGGAGATGCTCTACCGGGCGATGCGGGTGCCGATCGCCCGCGGCGAGCGGTACGCCGTCCTGCCGTTCCTGCGCCGCTACGCCCAGCTGCGCGGCTGCCGGCTGGTCGAGCTCGGCAGCGAGCAGGGCGACCGCTCGCTGTTCCGCGACCCGGAGCGCCCGCTGCCCGCCGAGGAGGCGGCCTGGCTGGCCGGCGCGCTGGCCGACCCGGGCGAGCAGCTGGTACCGGCCCGCTTCGACCCGCCCGGCCTGCCGCTGGTCCTGGTGCCGGACCGCGAGGCCGAGCTGAAGGCCCGGATCGAGGACGACCGGGCCGACGCCCGCATCCCGTCCGCCGCGCTGCGGCTCGCCCGGGCCTTCACCGCCCGCACCGACGGCGAGGTCCGGGCCCGGCTCTACCTCAACCTGTCCTGCCCGGCCGTGCGGGACCTGCTCGACGCGTACCGCTGCGGGCACACCGGCAGCGCCACCGCGGCCGCGCTGCTCCGCTCGCTCAAGGTGATCATGGCGGCGGCCGGGCCCACCGGCTCCTCCGGCGGCGACCTCACCGCCGCGCTCGCCGGCGTCGGCACCGCCGTCTCCGCCCTGACCGCCGCCGTCCCGGCCGGCCCGGCGGACATACCGGACAGCCCCGGAGCGCTGTCCGGCGACGCGTGACGGACCGGCCGGCCGACCGACCGCCGACCGGCCGGGTGTCAGTGGCGCCCGGCAGACTCTTCATCAGCACGACGCAGGGGGACGAGGCATGACGACCGACATCTGGGCCTGGGTGCACGAGACCCACCGGCAGCTGGCCGACGCGGGTCAGCACCGCCTGGCCGAGGCCATCTACGCGCTGCCCGGCCACGCCAACGAGGGCCGCAACGACGAGCTCGACGCCGTCTTCCCGGAGGCGCTGGCCGCCGCCCGGGCGCTCGGCCTGCCCTGGGTCGAGGTCTACCTGCGGCACTGGCGGATGCAGAACCTGCTGAACAAGCGCCACCACGGCGAGCGGGCCCTGCCCGAGGTGGTCGACCTGCTGGAGTTCGCCCACCGCGAGGAGACGGCCGGCTGCCCGCAGTCCGTCTGCGTGGTGCAGGACTTCGCGATCTGCCACGCCCGGGTGGACGGACCGGGCTACGCCTCCGAGCGGCTCGCCGTGCTCGGCGAGACGCTGGAGCGGATCGAGCCCGCCCGCTCCTGCTTCGACTGCCTCTCGCGCGAGTACTCCGACGCGCTGGAGGACGACGGCCGCGGCGAGGAGGCCCTGGCCCACCTCGACGCCGCCGGCGCCCGGATGCTGGCGGCCGGCCAGCGGCTCTCGCTGGAGTACCACCACTCCCGGGCCGGCACCCTGCTCCGGCTCGGCCGGTGCGAGGAGGTCCTCGGCCTGCTCGACACCGCCGAGCGCGCCGAGCGCACCGCCGGGCGCTCCCTGGGCGAGAACGACCGGCTCTGGGGCGCCCTGCTGCGGGCCCGCGCGCTCGCCACGCTCGGCCGCACCGACGAGGCCCTCGCGCTGCTGCCCGCCCGCGACGACGCCGAGCGCCACGCCGACCTGCGCGAGCACTGGACCAGGACGGTCGAGCTGCTGGCCGCCGCCGGCGCCTGGGAGAACGACGCCGAACTCGGGGCCGTCCTGGCCGGCTGGGTCGGCCACCTCGACGGCACCGGCGCCCACCGCCCGTGCGTCGACCTGCTCCTGGCGGCGGGTCGGCTCGCCGTCGCCCGCGGCGCCCGGACGGTGGCCCGCACGCTCGCCGCGACGGGCGAGCGCAAGCTCACCGATCTGCGCCGCACCGACGGCGTGGCCGCGCAGGTGGCCGGGCTGCGGGCCGCCGCCGAGGCGCTGCCGGAGCCCGAGCTGCCCGTCCCGCCGGGGGAGCTGACGGCACACCTCGCCGAGGCGGGCGTGCCCCACGAGACCGGCGCCGACCTGCTCTCCGTCGCCCTGGACCGGTACCGGGGTGAGCAGGCCGGCGCCACCGCCCTCGCGGCCGAACTGGCCGCCGTGCTCGGCCGGCTCGGCCACGCCCGGGCCGCCGCCGACCTGCTGTGGGAGCGGCTGGACGCCGACCCGGCCGACGCCGTCCTGCCCGGCCTGCTCGGCGCCGTACTGATCGACGCCGGGGACGGCGAGGGCGTGCGCCGCCTCGCCGACCGGCTGGCCGCGACCAGCCCGGCCGACGGGCACTGGGTGCGCGCCCGCTGGGCCGCCGCCGAGGCCCGCTGGGCCGAGGTGGTCGAGCACTGCGCGGCGATCCTGGCCGAGCACCCGGACCGGATCAACACCCGCCGCCTCGCCGCCGGCGCCGCCACCGAACTGGGCGACCACGCGACCGCGCAGCGGCTGTACGAGGAGCTCCTGGAGCACGCGCTGCCGGTCGAGGGCACTCCCGAGGAGGAGCTGCACCGCACGGTCCAGCAGCCCGACCTCTGGCACCTGATCACCGCGGCCACCGCCAACCGGGACTGGGCCGCCGTCCGCTCCACCGGCGCACTGCTCGGCATCGACTTCGACGAGCCCGAGGGCCCCGTGGAGGAGGAGTGGCAGCTGGTCACCGTCCGCACCACCCGGACCAACGGCTCCACCGCCGACCTCCCCGCCCTGCGCACCGGCCCGGCCACCGCCCGGGTCCTCCCGGTCCTCGGCGACGACCTGACGCTCAACCACGGCGACGTCGTCGTCTTCGCCCCGGCCCTGCTGGAGCCCCCGCCGGGGGACGAGGCCCCCGAGGCCGAGCGGGTGCGGTGGCGGCCGGCGTTCGAGATGCTGACGCTGCTCGACCCGGCCGGGTACACGACCTACTGGATCGACGGCGGCTGGCCCGGCGACGAGGCCTGGCACGCTCTGCGGGACGGCCTGGGCGAGGCCGGCTACGCGGTGTGGGCGTACAGCGGGGAGCAGTACAGCATCACCGACCCGGCCGAGGAGGACGGCATGCTGCCCGGCGTCTACGCGGCCCTCGGCGTGCCGCCGACGGCCTCCGCCGCCGAGGCCGACGCCCTGCTCCACCGCCTCACCGCCGCCTGGCCCCACCCCCTGGCCTGGCCCGCCCTGGCCGAGGCGGCGGGCGCCGACGTGGCCCACCACGAGGACATCGTCGAACGCTACGGCCTCTGACCGGCCCCCGAAGCCCCGGGGAACCTTCTCCGCCCGGATCGAGTCTTGGTCATTGCTTTACCATTTCATTGCCAAGACTCGATCCCCAGGAGAGCCCCCGTGACCAGCATCGCCCTCGGCCCGTCCTGGCTCGATCCGACCAGCCTGATCTCCGCCTTCGGCCTCATCGGCATCCTCGTCATCGTCTTCGCCGAGTCCGGCCTGCTGATCGGCTTCTTCCTGCCGGGCGACTCCCTGCTGTTCACCACCGGCCTGCTGGTGGCCGGCGGCACCTACCTGCACCAGCCGCTCTGGCTGGTCTGCGCCCTGATCGTGGCCGCCGCCGTCGCGGGGGACCAGGTCGGCTACCTGTTCGGCCGCAAGGTGGGGCCGGGCCTGTTCCGCCGCCCCGACTCCCGGCTGTTCAAGCAGGAGAACGTCGAGAAGGCCGCCGCCTTCTTCGACCGGCACGGCCCCAAGGCGATCGTGCTGGCCCGCTTCGTGCCCATCGTCCGCACCTTCACCCCGATCGTGGCCGGGGTGAGCAGGATGAACTACCGCACGTTCGTGGTCTTCAACGTGGTCGGCGGCGTGCTCTGGGGCGCCGGTGTCACCGTCCTCGGGTACTTCCTCGGCCGGATCCCCTTCGTCCGGGACAACATCGAGGCGATCCTGGTCGGGATCGTGCTGCTCTCGGTGATCCCGGTGGCGGTCGAACTGCTCCGGGCCCGCCGTTCCGGAGCGTCCGCCGGCACCGGCCACCGCGCCGGGTAGGAGCCTGCCGCGCAGGTCACCCGCCGCGACGTACATGTGCGTCCAGCTGTTCGATCAGGCAAGGTGTAACCGGAGATCGATCGGTGGCCCGGTGCCACCAGGGGTGGCGAGGAGCGGAAGTGCCGAAGCGGGGCCGACCGGGCGGGGGCAAGCGGGCGAGGGGAGGCCGGGCGGCCCGCCAGGCGCGGCGCACGCCGCCGGTCCAGCCGGTCCACCCCTCCGACGCGCCGCCCACCGAGGGCCTGCTCGGCCACCCGGCCCCGGTCGTCGAGCCGACCACCGTCGTGCCGCTCGTCCCGCCCGTCCCCGAGACCAGGGGCCTGCTGACCCCGGAGCCCGTGGCTCCGCAGCCGCAGCTCTCGCCGTCACTGGCCCTGCCCTCGCGGTCGTCCGCCGCCCGGCAGGAGGACGCGACCCCGGACGCCGGGTCGACCACCTCGACCACCTCGACCGCCTCGACCGCCTCGACCGCCTCCGCCCCGGCCGAAGCGCGCCCGCGCCGCCGCTCGGTCGCCGAGGACACCCTGACGCCCGAGGAGTGGCGGGCCGCCGGCTACACCCCGCCCACCGGCATCCCCGTCCCGGACCTGACCCCCGGCGCGCCCGGCGAGGCACCCTGGCCGGACCGGATGCGCACGCTCCTGCGCACCCCGATGTCCGAGCGCCCCGCCTTCGAGCGGACGGCCCGTGAGCTGCACCCTTCGGCGGCCCGGAACGTCCCCCGCATCCTCGACCTGACGCTGCGCATCGGCGAGCTGCTGCTGGCGAGCGGCGAGGCCGCCGAGGACGTCGAGGCGGCGATGCTCGGCATCGCGCACGCCTACCGGCTGGACCACTGCGAGCCGCAGGTGACCTTCACCCTGATCGGCATCTCGCACCAGCCCTCGCTGGTCGAGCCGCCGATCACCGCGGACCGCGTGGTGCGCCGCCGCACCTCCGACTACACCCGGCTGAACGCGGTGTACGAGCTGGTCGCGGACATCACGGCGGAGCAGGTGACGGTCAACGACGCCTACCGCCGGCTCGCCGAGATCCGGCGCAACCGGCACCCGTACCCGGCCTGGCTGCTCGCCCTGACCACCGGTCTGCTGGCCGGCGCGGCGACGTTCCTGGTCGGCGGGCGGGTCGACGACAAGGGGTGGCTGGTCTTCGCGAGCGCGTTCATCGCGGCCGTGCTCGGCGACCGGCTGGCCTCCGGGCTGGCCCGGCGCCGGCTGCCGGAGTTCTACCAGTTCGTCGCCGCGGCGATGCCGGCCGCCGCCTCCGGGATCATCCTGTCCTTCAACGACTGGGGCCTGCGCGGCTCGGTCGTGATCACCGGCGGCCTGTTCGCGCTGCTGCCCGGGCGGGCGCTGGTCGCCGCCGTCCAGGACGGCCTGACCGGCTTCTACATCACCGCCGCCGCCCGCCTCCTCGAAGTGATCTACCTGGTCGCGGGCATCGTGATCGGCGTGATGCTGATCCTCTACCTGGGCGTCGGCTTCGAGGCTCGGCTGCGGCCGGACGAGAGCCTGGTGGGGATCAGCTACCCGCCGGTCCAGATGGTGGCGGCGCTCGTGCTGACCCTCGCGTTCGCGATGCTGCTGCAGACCGACCGCCGCACCCTCGCCCTCGTGACGGTGAACAGCGGCATCGGCTGGGCGAGCTACGGCGTGCTGGTCTACAACGGCGGCGTCTCCCCGATAGTGGCCACCGGCGTCGCGGCCGGTCTGGTGGGCCTCTTCGGCCAGCTGATGGCGCGTTACCGCAGCGGCTCGGCGCTGCCGTACGTGACGGCGGCGATCGGCCCGCTGATGCCGGGTTCGGCGCTCTACCTCGGGATGCTGGCCTTCGCCCAGGGGCACTCCAGCGCCGGGCTGGTGTCGATCACCCGGGCCGCCGCGATCGCGATGGCGCTGGCCATCGGGGTCAACCTCGGTGGCGAGATCGCCCGGCTGTTCATGAAGTTGCCCGTCGGCGCCGAGCGTCCCTCGCTGTACCCGGTCGTGCCCCGCCGGGCCGCCAAGCGCACCCGGGGCTTCTGACCGGCCGTTGGACGGGGTGTTGGGCCGGAGTAGGGCTCCGGGCCACGTCACGGCGGGCAGGACGCAGGACCAGGAACGAAGGTAAGACCCATGACGACACTGCTGGACAGCTACCGCGAGCACATCGTCGCCGCGCACAAACAACCGCTGTTCCTGCTGCTGGTCGGGTTCATCACTTCCTTCGTGTTCATCCGGTTCAGCGTGCGGATGATCCGCGCCCAGGTCAGGTGGTGGCCCGGCAACGTCACGCCCGGCGGCCTGCACATCCACCACATGGTGTTCGGCCTGGGCTTCCTGCTGGTCGGAGGGATCGGGGTGTTCGCCACCTATGGCGGCCACCCGTGGATCGACGTGTTCGGGCTGCTCTTCGGCATCGGCTGCGGTCTGGTACTGGACGAGTTCGCGCTGATCCTGCACCTGGACGACGTGTACTGGGGGGAGCAGGGCCGCAAGTCGGTGGACGCGGTGATCTTCGGGATCCTGTTCACCGCCCTGCTGCTGGTCGGCTACGTGCCGCTCGGCGTGGTGCCCGGTCAGGAGACCAGGTGGGGGCTGATCACGGTGATCTCGGTCAACGCCCTGGCCTCGGTGATCACGCTGATCAAGGGCAAGCTGTGGACCGGCCTGCTCGGCATCATGGTCCCCGGCCTCTCCTGGATCGGCGCGATCCGGCTGGCCCGGCCGAGCAGCCCGTGGGCCCGCTGGCGGTACGCCACGCGCCCCCGCCGCCGGGCGCGGGCGCTCCGGCGCGAGCGACTCCTCCACCGGCGCGCGGACCGGGCCCGCACCTGGCTCTTCGACCTGATCGCCGGCGCGCCGGACAAGGTCCCCGCCAACCACCCCGCCGCCCACCGGGTGGCCGAGCGGATGGCCGCCCGGGCCACCGCCCACCTGGACGCCCACGCCGCCCGGGCGCTGGCCCGGCGGTCGGCGCGGCTCGCCGACCGCCGCTCGGCCGCCGCCCACGCCGGGGGCACCGGCGCCGCCGGGTCCGCCGCAGGCGCGCACGAGGGCCAGGCGTACGGCGCGTCCGGCGGCGGGGACGGGCGGGGCCGCGGCGCGCAGCAGCGCCGCCGGACGGTCCGGGCCGGGCGCAGCCGGACGTACGCGGTGCGGCCGACCGGGCTGGAGCCCCGGCCCGAGCGCCACTCCTACCTGCGGACACACACCCGCCGGATCCGCCGCTAGTCCGCGGCTGGAATCGGTCGCCGATCGGATCATCCGATGCTCACCCGGCCGGCGGTGCGTATTCCGTGTGTGAACGACGGCGGACTTGAGAACATGAGCAGTGAGTGACCGCTTCGTCACGCACTGGACACATCGCCGGGCCGTCCGCCCGGCCGCCTCCCGATCCTGCGCCGCCCGTCCGTCCGGCGGCGCGCCCGGCAGACGGTCCGTCCGACCGCGTGACCCGTCCGACCGCGACGCGTCCGACCCGGGACCCGTCCGGTCCGTGCGAAAGGGACGTCCCGTGGTGCGCAGGCTCCTGCCGACCCTCCTGCTCTCCCTCACCGCCGTGCTCGGGCTGCTGCCGGCCGCCCACGCCGCCCGGGCCGAGCCGGAGCCGTACCCCTCCGCCGAGGACGTCGACCGGGCCAGGGCCGAGGCCGACCGCACGGCCGCCTCGGCCGGGGCCATCGAGGCCGGGCTGGCCGCCGCCAGGGTCGAGCTCGACCGGGCCGGACGCGGCGCCGAGCAGGCCGTGGAGGCCTACAACGGCGCCCAGCTCGCGCTCACCCGGGCCCGCACCGAGGAGACCGCCGCCACGCAGCGGGCGGCCGCCGCCGAGACGGAGCGGGTCGCCGCCGTCGAGGACGCCGCCCAGCTCGCCGCCGAAACGTACCGGCAGGGCGCCGGCGCCGAACTGGCCGCGCTCAACGCCCTGCTCGGCGCGCGCGGCCCCCGCGAGCTCGGCGACCGCGCCACCGCGATCGGCGTCGCCAGCGAGCGCACCCGGCAGATCCTCGACGCCGCCACCGCCACGGCCGCCGCCGCGGGCCGCGCCTCCGACGCGGCCCGGACCGCCACCGAGGCCGCCGGGCGCGCCGCCGCCGAGGTCGGCGCCGCGCGCGGCCGGGCGGAGGAACGGCTGGCGGCGCAGCAGGGCGAGGTCCTCGCGATCGGCCGCCGCCGCGAGCAGCTGCTCGCCGACCTCGCCGCCGCCCGGCACACCACCGTCGAACTGGAACGGCAGCGGCACGAGGCCCTGGAGGCGATCGCCGCCCGCGAGGCCGAGGCCGCCGCCCGGGCCGCGGCCGAGAAGGCGGCGGCCGAACAGGCCGCAGCGGAGGCGGCTGCCGCTGCGGCTGCGGCCCAGGCGACCCCGGCGGCACCGCCCGCCCGGCCGTGGTCCGCCGAGGGCGCGGCGGCCGCCGTCGCCTTCGCCCGCTCCAAGATCGGCCTGCCGTACATCTGGGGCGGCGAGGGCCCGGCCGGCTACGACTGCTCGGGGCTGACGATGATGGCCTGGCGCGAGGGCGGCCGGGAGCTCAACCACTTCGCCGCCGACCAGTACGCCCAGAGCACCCCCGTCCGCTACCGCGACCTGCGACCCGGCGACCTCGTCTTCTGGACCGACACCGGCCGGGCCGCCGACATCCACCACGTCGGGCTCTACATCGGGGACGACCAGATGATCGAGGCCCCGCGCGTCGGCATGCCGGTCAAGCAGGCCAGCCTCTGGATCATGGGCACCCCCGACTTCTACGCCCGCCCGTAGGGGCTCAGGGAGCGGCAGGCCCAGGACGGAGCCGCCGACCGGCCGGTTCCGGCGGTCTTGTCGGTGGCCGCCGCTAGCGTGGGGTTCCGATCGTCGGCGAGGAGGCGTTGGTGCGGCTGCGGGATGTCGAAGAGGGCGATGCCGGGACGTACGTGCGGATGCGGTGCGACCCCGTGATGATGGCCGAGCTGGGCGGGCCGCTGCCGGAGGAGGCGGTGGCCGAGCGCCTGCGCAAGGACGTGCGGTTGGTCGCCGAGGACCGGTCGTGGATCAAGGCGATCGTCGTGCCGGACGGCGCCGGGGAGGTCATGGCCGGCGGGATCGCGCTCTGGTCGCACGAGGAGGACGGCGCCGCCCTCTCCGAGGTCGGCTGGATGGTGCTGCCCGAGTTCCAGGGCCGCGGGCTCGCCAAGGCGGCCGTCCGGGAGCTGCTGGACGCGGCGGCGCGGGACGGCCGCTGGGGCGAGGTGCACGCGTTCCCGGCCGTGACCAACGGGCCGTCCAACGGCATCTGCCGGGCGCTCGGGTTCCGGCTGCTCGGCGAGCGCGACGTCGACTTCGCGGACCGCGTGCTGCACTGCCGGCACTGGGCGGTGCGGCCGGGGGAGCACACCCGGTGAGCACGTCGGTGAGCACGGCGGGTCGTGTACGGATCGGGCACGAATAAATGAGATGCCGTCCATCCGGGCCCGGTCGTACCGTGGCCCCATGGGCAACACGACCGACGAAGGGGCCGTCGAGACGGTCAACGGGATTGAGATCCGCGCGATTTCCGAGGACGAGGTCGCCGCGTGGGACCGCGCGCTCGCCCTCGGCTTCCTGCGCTCGCACGTGGAGAGCGCCGCCGACTTCCGCCGCCTGCAGTGGCAGCCGGGGCGGGTGCTCGGCGGCTTCGACGAGGGCCGCTGCGTCGCCACCTTCCGCAGCTTCGACGTCGAGCTGACGGTCCCGGGCGGCGCGACCGTCCCGGCCGACGCCGTCACCGCCGTCACGGTCAGTGCCACCCACCGCCGGCGCGGCCTGCTCAGCGCCATGATGCGGCGGGACTTGACCGCCGCGCGCGGGCGCGGTTCCGCGGTCGCCGTGCTGATCGCCGCCGAGTACAACATCTACGGCCGCTACGGCTTCGGCCCGGCCACCCGGGGCCACGGCTGGAACGTCGACCTCAACCGCACCCGCGGCCTGCGCGAGGGCCTGCCCACCGTCCCGGGCGGGCGGATCGACTTCGTCACCATGGAGGAGATCCGCAAGACCGGGCCCGAGCTCCACGACCGCTGGCGGCTCACCCAGCCCGGCGCGCTCGCCCGCGACGAGCTGTGGTGGAAGCGCAACACCGGCGAGATCAAGGTGCCGGGCTTCGAGTTCAAGGAGCCGTTCGTCGCCGTCCACCGGGCGCCCGACGGCACCGTCACCGGTGCGGTGGCCTACCGGGTCGACGACACCTGGGACGGCAGCTACCCGAACTGCACGCTCACCGTGGTCGACTTCCTCGCCCTCGACCGGGCGACGGCGGCCGAGCTGTGGCGGTTCGTGCTCGCCGTCGACTGGGTGCGCAAGGTCGTCGTCGAGAACATCGGCCCGGACGACCCGCTGCCGCTGCTCCTCCAGGACCCGCGCGCCGCCACCCCGTACGTGGAGAACGCCGACTTCACCTGGCTGCGGGTGCTCGACGTCGAGGCGGCCTTCAACGCCCGCACGTACGGCGCACCCGGGCGCGTGGTGCTGGAGGTCGAGGACCGGCTCGGCTTCGCGGCCGGCCGCTGGGCGATCGAGGTCGCCGCCGACGGCACCGGACGCTGCACGCCGACCGACGACGCGGCCGATCTCGCCCTCGGCGCCTCCGAGTTGGGCGCGCTCTACCTGGGCGGCGAGACGCTCCCGCGGCTGGCCGCGGCCGGTCTCGTCACCGAGCTGCGCCCGGGCGCGGCCGCCGCGGCCGACCTGCTGCTGCGCACCCCGCTGCTGGCCTGGAACCCGGACAGCTTCTGAGCCCGGGCGATCCGGGTCCCGGCCCACCTGCGAGTGGGCCGGGTCCCGGCATTCCCAGGCGCCGTGTGCGGCGCCCTACTTGATGGCGGTCTTCCCGATGGTGGGCAGGATGAAGTCCTGGATGAGGCCCTTGGCATCGCGGACGATCGGCCGGAACACCCGGTAGCGCGAGAGGTTGATCACCCGGGCCGCCATGGGGGTGGAACGGCGGACGAACTCCCGGGTCCGCTCGGTCTCCTCGGTCCGGTCGAAGACCCAGTAGAGGACCACGACCATGAGGTGCAGCCAGAGCACGTCGGGCAGCAGCTCGACCAGCTCGGCGTCCAGCTTCGGCGCCAGGTCCGAGCCCTGCAGCACGTCGCGGAACAGTGCGACGGCGGTCGCCCGGGCCGGGTGCGACTCGTTGGAGAACGGGCTCAGCGAACTGGTCGGGTCGGCGGCCGTCCGGAAGAACTGCGCGGCGAACTCGTGGTACGGCGCGGCCGTGTCGAGCCAGGAGGCCAGCGCGATCTCCAGGCGCTCGGCGAAGTCGCGCGTATGGGCCATGCGGTTCCGGGCGTCGGCCGCATGGTCGTAGGTCATCCGGTCGTAGAACCCTTGAATCAGGAATTCCTTGGCCGCGAAGTAGTAATAAGCGTTTCCGACCGAGACTCCCGCCTCGGTGGCGATGGCCCGCATGGTGGTCTTCTCGTAGCCGCGCTCCTGGAAGAGGCGCATCGCGGTCTCCAGGATCAGCGCCCTGGTGGCCTCGCTCTTGTCCGTCTTCGGCTGGGCGCGGCTGCCCCGCGACTCGGCGGTTGGTGCGCCGGCCGCCGCGGGGGCCGCCGCCGTCTCCTCCGTGCCGTCGGGGACTCCTGCTCCGGTCGTCCCGTCCGGTTCGTTGCTCGCTTCCAGGTCTGCCACGCCACGAGCCTAGCCGGAGACCAGGTTCCAGCCGGTGTCGGTGCACGCGGCACCGGATGCCCCCTCCGCATCCGGTGCCGCCGCTCCGCCCCCGCTCATTTCGAACGCGTTCAAAAGCATGCTCGAACTGTAGCGGGCTGGATTGAACATGTTCAACTCCGCGAGTGTGGGAGGCTCGTCACATGATCGGTTCCGAGCAGACCACCATCCGGCGCGGTGGGGCGGACGACGCGGGTGCCGTCGCGGACCTCCACGCGCTCAGCTGGCGCACGGCGTACCGGGGGATCGTCCCCGCCGAGGCGCTCGGGGACGGGCTGGCCGCCCAGCGCCGCGAGCTGTGGGAACTGCGGCTGACCGTCGACTACGGCGGCCCGGACAACACGCCCGAGCTGCTGATCGCCGAACGGGCCGGTGAGGTCGTCGGGTTCGCCTACCTCGTGCCGCAGCCCGACGGCCGGGTGCTCCTGGACAACCTGCACGTCCGGCCCGGCAGTACCGGCGGCGGCATCGGCCGCGCCCTGCTGGCCGAGGCACGCGCACACGTCGCCGCACGGCACCCGGGGGCCGCGCTGTACCTGGAGGTGCTGCGGGACAACACCCGCGCGGTCGCCTTCTACGAGCGCGAGGGCGGCCGGCGGACGGCCGAGCAGGAGGGTGTGTTCCCGGGCGGCCACGTGCTGCCCGAGTACGAGTACACCTGGCCGGTCGAAGCGCACCGCGTGGACGGCTCCGAGGCCGCTCAGTAGTCGTACACCGTCACCGGCACCCCCCGCTCCGCGAGCCGGGCCCGCACCAGCGGCTCGACCCGCTCCCAGCGCCCGCCCGCCAGCCCGCAGCCGATCCTCGGCATGTGGACGGAGGCGCCCAGTCCGGCCGCCCGCTCGCCCAGGGCGGCCAGCGCGGTGTCGATGGCCTCGTAGCGCACCGGCACTCCGGTGGAGCGCCCGGTCCGGATGCCGCGCTGGCCGACCATGTTGGCCACCCAGACGTACGGCTCGACCTGCACCAACTGGAGTGCGCCCAGCCCGAAGTCGTTCTTCGCGCGCTCCCGGTGCCAGCGCCGGAACGCGGCCTCGGGCTCCGGCCAGCGTTTGGACAGGGCGAGGACGAACCCCTTCCCCCAGCCGCCGAGGTCGTTGCAGACGTGTGCGATCACCTTGACGCCCTTGGCCTGGGGCGCCGTGGCGTCGCCGCGGACGTACGTGATGGTCGACATGTCCGAACGCTAGGGCGTGTCTTTCGGCTCAGGCCAGGTGCCGCGACGCCAGGGCACGCGCCTCGCCGCGTTGTCGTCGGTCGCCGATGCTCCGCATGGACTCCCTCCTCCGCCTTGCGATGCACGCACCCTGACGCCGCGGCCCTCTGACCTGAGC